>JACDDJ010000718.1:2088-2754 GCA_013817065.1 Acidobacteriota bacterium | reverse complement strand
TGCACACTTCGCGCAGGGACGACGGACGACCGTGGATCCGCCCGACCAGGCCGGCATCCCGCATCCACGCCTTGGTTTCTTTGGCGTGGTCGACGAGCGGATGGACCTGGACCTGCTCGCGGGCGTCGCTGCGGCCCGTCCTGATTGGCACCTGGTGGTGCTGGGGCCGGTCGTGAAGATCGACCCGGCGACATTGCCGGCGCTGCCGAACATCCACTACCTGGGATCGAAAACCTACCAGGAGCTTCCGCGCTACATCGCCGGATGGGATGTAGCACTCCTGCCCTTCGCCCGTAACGAGGCGACGCGATTCATCAGCCCGACCAAGACGCCCGAGTACATGGCGGCGGGCAAGCCGATCGTCTCTACGTCCATTCGGGACGTCGTCCGTCCGTACGGCCAGCAGGGTCTCGTGCGGATCGCCGACACCGTCGACGAGTTCGTTGCGGCGTGCGAGGCTGCACTGGCCGAGGATCCGGCGGCGCGGCTGCGGAGCCACGATGTGTTTCTGCGGCAGACGTCGTGGGACGGCACGTGGACGCGCATGCGCCATCTGGTCGACTCCTATCTGACAGGCACTTCGCAGCCGGCCGCCGCGCGCGCCGCGGGCGCCAACTAACCGATTCCTGAGGGCACCATGTTCGATTACCTCGTTGTCGGCGCCGG
>JACDDJ010000718.1:0-2078 GCA_013817065.1 Acidobacteriota bacterium | reverse complement strand
CGCCACTATCGCCGAGCGGCTGGCCAGCGACGCCGGCAAGAAAGTTCTCATCTGCGACCGTCGTCCCCACATCGCGGGCAATGCGTTCGACCACCACGACGAAGCCGGGATCCTGGTGCACAATTACGGGCCGCACATCTTCCACACCAATTCGAAGGAGGTATTCGAGTACCTGGGGCAGTTCACTGACTGGCGTCCCTATCAACACCGCGTGCTGGCATGGGTGGACGGGCAGCTGCTGCCGATCCCGATCAATCTCAACACCATCAACCAGATGTACGGGACCGACTTCACGTCGTTCCAGCTGGAAGAGTTCTTCCGGTCGGTCGCAGAGCCGTGCGCGCAGATCCGGACGTCCGAGGACGTGATCGTCAGCAAGGTTGGACGCGAGATCTACGACAAGTTCTTCCGCAACTACACGCGCAAGCAGTGGGGGCTGGATCCCTCCGAACTCGATGCCGCCGTCACCGCTCGCCTCCCGGTGCGCACCAACAGGGACGACCGCTACTTCACCGATACCTACCAGGCGATGCCGCTGCATGGCTACACGCGGATGTTCGAGAAGATGCTGACGCACCCGAACATCAAGATCATGGTCAACGCGGACTATCGCGAGATCCGCGACATGATCCCGCATCGCGAGGTGATCTTCACCGGCCCGATCGACGAGTTCTTCGAGTACCGTTTCGGCCGGCTGCCGTACCGCTCGCTGGAGTTCAGGTTCGAGACGCGGAGCGTGGCCGTCGCGCAAGAGGCGCCGGTCATCAACTACCCGAATGAAAACGCGTACACCCGCGTCACCGAGTTCAAGTACCTCACCGGCCAGGAGCATTCGAAGACGACGCTCGTCTACGAGTTCCCGAAGAGCGAAGGGGACCCGTACTATCCGATTCCGCGGCCGGAGAACCAGATGCTCTACAAGAATTACCAGGCGCTCGCCGACCAGACCGAAGGCGTGCACTTCCTCGGTCGCCTCGGCACCTACAAGTACTACAACATGGACCAGTGCGTGGCGCAGGCGCTCGCGTACTACCGTAAGGTGCTGATAGGCGACGAGGGGCTTGCGACGACTGCATGAAACCTCTCGCGCTCTGGGGTGGTGTCGAGTGCACCGTGAATCGTGTCGGGCATCGGTACTTCGATCAGAGTGGCTGGTCCGGCCATACGAGCCGCGTTGCTGATCTCCACCGGTTCGCGGATCTGGGGATCACCTCGCTGCGTTATCCCGTGCTCTGGGAACAGATCGCACCACATTCGTTGACGGCGATGAACTGGGAGTGGCCGGACGCCAGGCTGCAGCGGATCCGCGCCCTTGGCATGGCACCCATCGTCGGGCTGCTTCATCATGGCAGTGGCCCGAGGTACACCAGCCTGATCGACGAGAAGTTCCCAGAGACCTTCGCGCAGTACGCTCGCGCGGTAGCCGAGCGTTACCCCTGGGTCACGGATTGGACGCCAGTCAACGAGCCACTGACCACCGCCCGCTTCAGCGGTCTGTATGGCCACTGGTATCCACATGGGCGAGACAACCCCACATTTATTCGGGCGCTGCTCAACCAAGTGCGCGGGACGGCTTTGGCGATGCGCGAGATCCGCGTCGTCAATCCGGCCGCGCGGCTGATCCAGACTGAGGATCTCGGTCGCCCATCAGGCACATCGCGGCTGCGGCGGCAGGTCGGGCTCGAGAGGCAACGCCGGTGGCTCAGTTGGGATCTCCTCACCGGCCGTGTCGACCCGCAGCATCCGCTGTATGAGTTCCTGCTGGAGTCTGGTGCATCCGAGGCTGAACTCGCCGTGCTCCTCGAGGAGCCGTGCCCGCCCGACGTCCTCGGGATCAACTATTACCTGACCAGCGACCGCTGGCTTGACGAGCGGCTGGACACCTATCCCGCGTGGTCGCACGGCGGCAACGGCAGCATCGCTTACGCGGACGTCGAAGCGGTACGGGCGCGCCGACATGGGATCGTCGGCCACGAGCAGCACCTCATGGACACCTGGCGGCGCTACGGAATCCCGGTCGCGTTGACCGAGGTGCACCTCGGGTGCACGCGAGAGGAGCAGATGCGGTGGCTTGTGAC
>JACDDJ010000717.1 GCA_013817065.1 Acidobacteriota bacterium | reverse complement strand
CTGCCAGACACGCCGCAGATACGTGATGCTCGACCACACTTCGTCGTAGGCCCAGTAGACCAGGACGAGTGAGATGAAAGCGGTGACGAGACAGAGGAAGCACCACTGACCGAGCACCGTCGTCTGGATGATGACCAGGATCGCGCTGACGCCGCCGAGTGGAATCACATCGATCCCGAACAGCACCACGAGCCACGGACGGTGCCGCCAGCGTTGCGTCGAACCGGCGAGGCCCAAGACCGCGTCGCCGAGATATGCGACCGCACCGAGCGCGGCGTCCGGAATGCCGATCCAGCGCTGCATCAGATGCGAGACATCAGAGTCCAGCACCTTCTGCGTCTGATCACCGAAGACCGGATCCCACACACCATCGACGAGGCGCCACTGATAGAGCCTGGTCTACTGGGCCTACGACGAAGTGTGGTCGAGCATCACGTATCTGCGGCGTGTCTGGCAGCGCACGCACGATCGGTCCGTTCTCTGGACGGTGTTCTGGGGCGGCTATCATCCCGAAGCCGAAGCAGTCGTGATGGGAGGGCGTTGATCATGTGGCCGCGCGTCGTGGAAGTGATGTTCGGAGCCTGGCTGCTGATCGTGCCGTTTGTGTTCAGAGGCACGCCCGAGATCGAAAGGTTCGTGCTCAGCGCCGCCGTCACCGGCAGCGTCGTCATCGTTGCTTCGCTGATGTCGTTCTGGCCGCCGACGGGCTGGGCGCGCTTCGTCACGCTCGGGGCATCACTCTGGCTTGTCGGCCACGGCTACTTCGCGGCAGTCCGCCCCGGACCGCCGGCCGCTCAGAACGAGATCATGGTCGGGCTGCTGCTGATCCTGTTTGCGATTCTTCCGAACGAGACCAATCGTCCGCCGATCGGCTGGCGCCGCGGACCAGCATAGCGGCGCCCACACCGATTCCGATCCCGAGGGCGATGAGCGTCGAGGCCACTGGGTTCATGCGCATGCGCATCTGCAGGTCGGCGCCGCGCTCGAGTTCCCGGTATTCTCCATGTGCGCCGGGATCCCCTGGCAGCGTCTCGAAAAGGATGTCGCCGGACTGATCATTGGGTTCGTCGACGAACTGCGGCTCCCATGCAGCGTGTGCGAGGTAGGAGTCGAGCGGGCCGGCGATGACCTTTTGCCCGAGGGCAGCTTTCACCGTCGGCGTACCGACGAGCATTTCGCGAGGTGCGGTATCGGCGGCCCACAGGATGGCGTCGGCAATCGACTCAGGACTGTAGAGCGGCGGCACCGGCTGCTGCTGCTTCGGCATCTTGTTGCGCTGCCGTTCCGACTGCGGCGTGTTGACCGCCGGCAGATGCACGTGCGTCAGGCGGACGTTGCTGCCGTCGTGGATCAGTTCGCAGCGCAGAGAGTCCGTGAAGCCGCGAATGGCCGCCTTCGCTCCGCAATACGCGCTCTGCAGTGGAATCGATCGGTAGGCGAGGGCAGATCCGACCTGGACGATCGTGCCTGAATCGCGCGGCAGCATGTGGCGCAGCGCTGCCAGTGTGCCGTGGACGTAGCCGAGGTAACTCACCTCGGTCACGCGCCGGAACTCGGCTGCGGTGGTGTCTTTCACAGGCGCGAACACCGTCGCCATCGCGACGTTTACCCATGTGTCGATACGTCCCCACCCCTCCACCGTGCTGGCGGCGGCGCGGTCGACCGCGTCCGCGTCCGAGACGTCCACAACGTAGACTCGCGCTTCCCCACCCGCCTCCCGGATCTCTGCCGCACAGGCGTCGAGCGCCTCCTGGTTGCGCGCAAGGAGCGCGACTTTCGCCTTCCTCGCGCCATACGCTCGCGCGATTGCGCGTCCAACACCGCTCGACGCTCCTGTCACGACGACGACCTGATCCTGCATCAGTTGCTCACCTCACGCGAAGGTGATGCAAGATCGCGGACCTTGCGGGACAGGGTTGCCTCCGGTCCTCGGCATCCCGACTGAGCGGGAGAGCGGCCCTCACGTCAGGCCCGTACTCGAGTCAGCCGCCCAGTCGACGCGCGGGGCAACCAGCGCCTGCAGTACCGCTCGGACCGCCTCGGGGTCGTCGAGGATGTAACTGGCCCTGTCAAGATGCTGCCCGACTGCGATTCGGAGGCTGTCCGCCGGTAAGGCCCGGAAGAGATCTTCATCGGTTCGGTCATCGCCGAACGCAGCAACGAACCACTGACCACCCCTGATCTCTGCACGGTTGGCAACGATGGCCTTGGTGATTCCGCGAAAGCGCACCTCGATCACCTTCTTTCCCTCGACGACGCTCATCGGCTGGTTACTGAGCACGTCACCCAGCAGCATTCGCAGCTCGTGCGCCTGTCGGGCGCCGGACTCGCGTGGCGCGCCACGGTAGTGCCAGGCGACCGAGGCCGTCTTGACCTCGATGCTCGCGCCGCCAGAATCCGTGCTCGGCCCACAACACCGCGCGCAGGTGCGAAAACCATTTCTCAACGGTGGCGCGGGGACTCCCGCTGACAATCTCCAGCATGGTCGTCGGGTCAGCCGCGAGTTCCGCGAGCAACGACATCAACTCGTCATCCGGTGCGGCGAGCGCCGGCGAGGCGGCGATGGGCACGAGCGTGCCGTCATAATCGAGCAACAACCGCAACGGTCGCTGTCGGCGGGCCGCGGTCAGTGCGCCCACAATCGTCGCCTTGTCGCAGCGACGGGCCTCGCGGCGATTCGGCACCAGGTTCTGCAGGCGGTTGATGAAGTCCGATGCCCAGTGGTGCACATCGTGCTGAAGCACCGGCGCCCGTAAGGCGCGCATCCGCTC
>JACDDJ010000716.1 GCA_013817065.1 Acidobacteriota bacterium | reverse complement strand
CCGCCGCGGCGCGCACGGCGTCCACCCACCGATAGCCGACGCCGTCGGAGAACTGCTCCTTCTGCCGCCAGAGCACATCGGCTGGCAGCCAGGGGTCGGCCGGATCGTCGAATGCCCGGCGCAGGATCTCTTTCTCGATCCCGCGTCGTCCTGGCCGATCACTTCTGACCATCCGCTCAGCTGGATCGATCCCCATCGCGGTGTCGATGAAGTCGCGGTCGAGAAAGGGAAACCGGAGTTCGACGCCGTGGGCCATCGGCGCCTTGTTCGCGCGCATGACGTCGTAAAGGTGCAGGCGCATCGTCTTGCGCACCGTCTCGGCGTGGAAGGCCTCCGCTGACGGCGCGCTGTGGAAGTAGAGGTATCCGCCGAGCAGTTCGTCCGCTCCTTCACCCGAGAGCACCATCTTCACGCCGGCTTCGCGAACCCTCCGCGCAAGGATCATCGTCGGAACCGCGGTACGCACCTGCTGATAAGACTCGAGATGGGCCACGGCCGCCGGGATCGTGTCCATCGCTTCCGCAATGGTGAAGGTGAACTCGTGGTGGCGGGTGCCGAGGAACTCAGCGACGCGCCGAGCCGCAGCGAGGTCGGGCCCGCCCTCGAGACCGATCGCGAATGACCGCGGCGACTCCACGCCCTGTTCCCTGCACAGGCGAGTCGCAATGGCAGCGACGATCGACGAGTCAACGCCACCTGACAGCAGCACTCCCCACGGGACGTCGGACATCATCCGCTTGCGGACTGCTTCGATCAGAACGCTGCGCAGCCGCGGCAGGTCGGCGGCCGCACGCGGCGTTTCGTACTCCCAACTCGGGGCATACCACTTGATGAGTCGCAGCCCACGTTCATCCGAACACCACGCATGACCGGGAGGAAGCACCCCCACTTTGGAGCAGTCGTCCACGAGTGCCTTCATCTCCGATGCGAACCAGATGGTGCCGTCCTCGTGCCAGCCGACGTAGAGAGGGCTTATACCCGCGTGGTCACGCGTCGCGATCCATCGCCCCGTCCTCTCGTCGAGGCACACCCAGGCAAACTGCCCATCCAACGCCGCCGGTGCATCGTCGCCGAGCGCGCGCCAGGTCGGCCCGATGACTGCGCAGTCGGACCTCGATCCAGTCGCTCCGAATCTGTTCCGCAGTTCGTGATGGTTGAAGATTTCGGCGTTCGAGACCCAGGCCAGCCCGCCCGCTGCGAAGGGTTGCGCGCCTCCCGCAGGATCCACGATCGACAGTCGACGGTGGCCGAGCCATCCACGTGAGGAGTTGAGCGTCCCTCGACCGTCGGGACCGCGATGCTGGAGACGATCGAGGAGGTAGTCGCCGCGCCGGCCGTGGCGTGCCGCGCGGGCCGGAGCACCGAAGGGATCAAGGATCGCGAGGATGCCGCACATGAGAACACTCTCCATGCCTAGCAGCCGCCGGAGTCGTGCCCTGAGTGGTCCCCAAAAACACAACAGCCCCGGCGGCGGCCGGGGCTGTTGTAAATGTCGCTGAACTTGTTCAGTCTGAAATTACATCCCCGCCGACCGCGTGGTATTCACGAGGCAATTATTCCGGTTGGCGTTGGGATTCATGACTGGCGACGAGCATCTCACAGGTGCCCCGGGGCAAGTCAAGCGGTGCTCGTTCCGGGTCCCTGCACCGGGCCACGGACGCAGTTGACATAACGCACGCCGGCGAACTACTGTCCCGACATGGCGCTTCACTCTCGCCGCGACAGCCGCTTCGCTCTCGCGAACTCGTTTACGGGCTCGACCGGGAGAGGTTCTGCCGCGCGAGCGCGCTGACGCAAACGATAAAGATCAAAGCGTCCACCGAACTTCAAGCCCGCCAGCGACCCTGGCGGGCTTTTTCTTTTTGAGGTCACCGCAATGACAATCGCATTCCAGGGGGAGCCCGGCGCCTACAGTGAGGCCGCGGCGCACCGCTTTGCTCCCAGCGCCGACGTGTTGCCGTGCCGTAGTTTCGAAGATGTTTTCACGGCGGTCGTGAGCGGCCGCGCACTCTACGGCATCCTCCCGATGGAAAACTCGGTGGGAGGGAGCATCCATCGCAACTACGACCTGCTGGTCGAACACGAATTGCCCATCGTTGGCGAGGTGGAACTGGCGGTGGATCATTGCCTGCTCGGGCGTCCAGGAGCGAAGCTCGCGGACATCAGGACGGTCTTCTCGCATCCCCAGGCATTGGCGCAATGCGAAGAGTACCTTCGGTCGCTGGGCGCGGTCGAAATCGTCGCCGTTTACGACACGGCCGGCGGCGCAAAGATGGTCGCGGACGGCTCGCGTGCCGACGCGGGGGCGGTCGCATCCCGCCGCGCCGCCGAGTTGTTCGCTGACGGTGTCCAGGATTACGCCTCGAACCTCACCCGCTTCGTTCTCATCAGCCGCAGCCTGGACAGTGTCGCTGACGCAAACAAGACGTCCCTGGTCTTCGCGTTGAAGAGTAAGCCGGGGGCCCTGTTCCGGGCGCTGAGCTGCTTCGCACTCCGCGACATCAACCTGACCAAGCTCGAGTCGCGGCCGATCCGCGGCCGCCCGTGGGAATACATGTTCTACGTGGACGTCGACATCTCTCGTCACGCGCTCGAATACGGTCGCGCCGTCACCCAGCTCGGCGAGTTCACGCAGTGGGTCCGCACCCTCGGCAGCTATCGCGCGGCGGACAAACGGTGACCGCGGCAGCAGCGCCAGACCGATGAGCGCCGCGCATCGCACGGGACACATTTGCACGCAGCACTTGCGCACGGAGCACATCGCACGTCGTTTCTACTCCCTCATGCCC
>JACDDJ010000117.1:6540-9748 GCA_013817065.1 Acidobacteriota bacterium | reverse complement strand
ATCCTGGAATTTCACGCTCGATGGCATCGATACGAACGAAACCAGCGCCGGCGGGTCCAACTTTTCGCCCCTGCGGACCAATCCCGACGCCTTGGCGGAGTTCAAGGTGCTCACCGGCAACCAGACCGCGGAATTCGGCCGTAACAGCGGCGGACAGGTCGCGATGGTCACCCGTTCCGGCGGCAATAAGTTCACCGGCACCGCCTACTACTTCGACCGCCGTCCCGAGTACAACGCCAACGAGTGGGAGAACAACATCGCCGGATTGCCCAAGCGCGAGTTCACCCAGTACATGCCTGGCTTCAGCGTGGGCGGGCCGATCGTCCGGAACAAGACGTTCTTCTTCGTCAACAACCAGTGGCTGCGCGCCAACCAGACCAGCCGCCGCACGCGCACGGTGTACACCCAGAGCGCCCGGGACGGCATCTGGCGCTACTCCCTGACCGGCCGCAATCAGCCCGCCGGCAGCAGCGCGCCTTCGATCGATGCCAACGGCAACCCGGTCGTGCCGATTGGCACCTACAACATCGTCAGTAACGATCCGCAACGGTTCGGTCTTGACCCCACCATCAGGGGACTCATCGCCGAGACGCCGCTGCCGAATGACTTCACCGTGGGCGACGGTCTCAATACCGCCGGCTTCACGTGGTCGGCCCCCGAAGAAGAACGCCAGATGGACTTCGTCGGCAAGGTGGACCATACGTTCAACACGAACAACAGCGCATTCGTCCGGTTCTCGAAAGGCAACCAGGACACCAACTGCGACCAGGTGAACGGCGGGGAACCGGTCTTCCCGGGGACGCCCTGCCAGGTGAATACCAAGCGCTCTCCCTACAACTGGGCGGCGAGCTACCGCTGGAGTCCGACCGGCAGCGTGGTCAACGAGTTGGTCGTCGGGCAGAACCACTTCACGTTCGACTTCCTGAACCCGAGCGCCGACCCGTCGCGGCCGACCTTCTCGACGCCGGTCGCCGCCTTGGCCGACTTCGCCGTCGGTAATCTGCGCACGGTCGACACGATCCAGATCGTTGACAACCTGAGTTGGAATCGGCGTGCACACAGCTTCAGGTTCGGTACGAACATGCGGTTCCAGAAGCATACGGATGTGCGCGGCTCGGTAGGCGGTGTCAACGTGGCGCCGATTGTCAACTTCAGCACCGGCGTCAACACGGTGGATCCGGCGACGTTCGGCATCCCCTCGAACATCAACACGCAGTTCGACCGGCCGGCGCTGCAGACGCACATCAACTTCCTCCTCGGGCGCGTCGGCAGCATCAGCCAGGGCTTCGTGCAGCAGGGCAGCAGCTACGCACCGGGCGGGACGCCCTTCAACTTCGAAGCGAGCTACCCCGAGATCGACTTTTACGCGCAGGACACGTGGAAGGCGCGGTCCAACCTGACGGTGGATCTCGGGCTCCGGTACGAGGCCAAGCTGTCACCGCGAAATCCCGACGACCTGATCCGGCGCCCCAACCAGCGGGTGGCGGTCGGCGAGGCGCCGAGCAGCACGCTCCGCTGGGAACAGGGGAAGCTCTGGGACGACGACTGGAATAACTTCGCGCCGTCGGTCGGCGTCGCGTGGGACCCGAATGACGATGGGCAGAGCGTCCTGCGCGGCAACTACCGCGTCGCGTACGACCGGCTGAACACCTTCGTGGTGTCGTCGAGCATCTTCCAGAGCATTCCGGGGATCACCACGTCCGTGGTGAACACGTCGTTCGGGCAAGCGGGCGGACGTCTGCGAGACGGGATTCCGAGCCTTCAGCCGACGGTGTCGCCGGAGGACTTCCTCCAGCCACCCCCGGTCGGCAGCGGCAGCATCCGGGTCATGGACCCGAACCTGCAGACGCCGATCACGCATGCCTGGGCGATCTCCTACCAGCGGGCCCTGTTCAAGAACTCGCTCTTCGAGATCGCGTATGTCGGCCGCCGCGCCGACCACCTGTTCGGCGCCTACGACGTCAACCAGGCCGAGATCTTCGACAACGGCTTCCTCGAGGCGTTCAAGACGGTGCAGGCGGGCGGCGAAAGCGCGCTTCTGAACCAGCTCGTCGCGCCCGATACGCGGCGCCTCGCCACTGAAACCGGGTCCCAGATGATCCGCCGGCTGTTCTCCTCGACGCTGGACCTCAACGGCGTCGCGTCGCTGGCGGATGGGATCGCCAGCCGCGTCCAGGGCGGCCGGACGCTGCCGGAGCTGTCCGGGCTGGGCGCGCACTTCTTCTTCCCGTATCCGCAGTTCCTCGACGGCGTGAGCGTCATCGATTCCGAGGATTACTCGCGCTATCACGCACTCGAGATGAAGCTGGAGCGGCGGTTCGCCGATGGCTACAGCTACCTGTTCGGGTACACGCTGTCGCGCTCGAAGGACACCCGCTCGTTCGATCCGACGTTCACGGTGGTCAGCGGAGGCGCCAACCAGTCGGCGTCGAGCACACCGTTCGACATCCACAACCGTGACCTGAACTATGCGCTGTCGGATTTCGACCGCACGCACGTCGTCTCGGCGCAGGGCGTCTGGGAACTGCCGTTCGGCCAGGGGCGCCGGTTCGCCTTCAACGTGAGCCGTCCCGTCGATGTGCTGATCAGCGGCTGGACGCTGGCGGGGCAGATGGTGGGGCAGAGCGGACGGCCGTTTACCGTTTACGGCGGGTCGAACACGCTCTCGAACATCGTGCAGACACCGGCCAACTGCGATGGGTGCTCCTCGAGCTTCGGCAACGTTCACGAGGAGAACGGCATCGTCTGGTATCTGACACCGGAAGAGCGCGCCCGGTTCAGCACGCCGGCCGCCGGCGAACTGGGCAATACGGGCCGGAACGCGTTCCGCCTCGCCGGCAGCTACTTCATCAACTTGTCGCTGGCCAAGCGCACGCGCATCGTCGGGCAGCAGATCCTCGAGTTCAGGGCGGACGCTACCAACGTGACCAATCATCCGAACTGGGGCGGCTTGCTGAATTCCTCGGTCGTCACGTCCTCGTTGTTCGGCCGCAATCGAACGCCGATCGGTAACAACTCGCGGAAGGTGATGCTCGGCGTGAAGTACTACTTCTGATCGATGCGGATGCGCGCAGCCGAGGGTCGCTGCTCCAGACATGGATGCTGCTCAGCACACTCGTGCAGGTTCGACCCTCGCGCCGCGCCCTGACATGGACCGTGGGAAGCATTGTTCCGGGCGGTTGACCTGGTATGGGCTCGTCCTCAAAGG
>JACDDJ010000117.1:0-6530 GCA_013817065.1 Acidobacteriota bacterium | reverse complement strand
GTTCGGGTCAGGACCTCTAGCGCTGCGCGCCGCACGGCTGCGTCTCGAACGGCTGCTGCATCGTGGGTGCAGCAGCCGTTTTGTTTTAGATCAGTGCGCATGCAGACCTGCGCCGCGCCTCTCCGCGTCCTGGCTTTCCTCCTTCTGACGGCCGCCGCCTCGGCGCAGACCGGCTCACGGACGCTGGACGCCCTCAAAACGACGCCTGAGCGAACCGACTTCTACGAGACGAGCCGCTATCAGGACGTCGTCGATTTCATGAGTGCCGTCGCGAAGGAGGCGTCCCAAAAATGTGCACCTGAACACCTTCGGGAAGACGAACGAAGGCCGTGCCCTGCCCCTCGCCGTCGTCGGGGCACCTGCCGCGACGCCCGAGGCCGTGCGCAAGACCGGCAAAATCCGCGTCTACATCCAGGGCAACATCCACGGGGGCGAAGTCGAGGGAAAGGAATCGGCGCAGGTGCTCCTCCGGGAGCTCGCGCAGGGGAAACACGATGAGTGGCTGAAGCCGATAGCAACATTGCGAGGTCGGGAAGAACAGAAGGCCCGTTCTCAGACCTGAGGCCCGCAACACGGCTTCCTGCGTCGAGACCGGCCGCCCAGGGGACTTCGTGGTGCGATAGGAAGAGGAGCCCGGCAGGATCCGCCTGGGTGCAGCGATTCTCCGCTACGCGAGGGCCCGGGTCGACGGCAGCCGTGTGACGGCCGTGCAGGGTGCGCTACGCGACACGCGATTGGCGACGCCTCGACGTCGCATCACATGGGCCGCGTCAGGGCGTGGTGATCCGCACCCTGAAAGGCATCGCATACAGTCTTTCGTTCGTGTTGCCCTTCTGTCGGCAGCAGTTCGACACGAGCATCGCGCGTTCTTCGTCGCTGGCGAACGCTTCCCACGTGCTCGCGCTGGTGCGAACGACCGACACATGGTCCGATGGCGCGTAGTCGCGGGGGTTGAACCTGACGGCCCAGGCGGATCTCCTCGCCAGCCGCACCCGTCGTGTTGAACGCGATCTTCACACGGGACGGCCAGGTCGCGCCAACCGGGATACTCCTCAGGCCGTCGGCCGCTTCGGCGCCCGTGGCTGGATCGATCACGTTCGTGTGAAAGACGGTGAGGTTGTTGCAGTCGATCTGAATCGTCGCAAACGTCCGCCGACACGCTGCCCCGCACGTTGCGGACCCATGGGAGAAATCCAGAAGGAGGAATCGGCCGTTCGAGACCGGCTGCAGCGCGAACTCACCGAGCGAGTCGATCGTCGCGCCGTCAGTCGCGTCATAGGGAAGCGGCCCGTCGGCCTGAATGCCATCGGGAACAGGATCGTCGATCGGACACTCGAGCCTCCTGTGATCCCTGAAACACCGGAACGCTGCCGACCCGAACATCACCCGCCGTTCTGATAGTATTCCGCGCCCACGATGTCCGAGCGCCGCGGGGAATCCGACGACACACTGGACCTGCTCACGCGGGCCCGGGCGGGCGACACGAGGGCGGTCGACCGCCTGCTCGATCGCTACGTCCCAGAGCTGAAGCGCTGGGCGTCCGGACGGCTGCCAGGCTGGGCCCGGCACGCCATCGACACCGACGATCTCGTTCAGGAAAGCCTGATTCTGGTGTTTCAGAGACTGGAGGCGTTCGAGTATCGGGGCGAGGGCGCCCTGCTCGCCTATCTCCGGCAGACGGTGCTCAATCGGATCAGGAACCAGATCCGCTGGGCCGATCGCCGTCCGCGCGCGCAGGGGCTCGAGGCCGATCTCGCCGAGCCGGGCGTCTCCCCGCTCGAAGCCGCCATCGGCGCGGAGTCCGTCGAGCGCTACGAGGCGGCCCTGGGCCGGCTATCGCCGGCAGAGCGGGAAGCGCTCATCGGCCGGCTCGAGCTGGGATTGACGTATCCGGAACTTGCCCGCGCGCTCGGCAAACCGTCCGCCGATGCCGCCAGGATGACCGTGGCCCGGGCGATAGTGAGACTCGGACAGGAAATGCGAAATGAGCGACGACGATCAAGTGCGCTGATCGACACCGCCTCGCGCATGGACGAAGTGATCTTCGAGGAGTGAACAACGCCGAGTTCCTGTCGTCGACGGCCGCCGGCAAGTAAGGCCAGTTCGAATGACCGCGGCCTGCATCGGATATGATCGGATATCCTGGTTCTGCCATGAGGACAGCGTCGGAAGCCGATCCCGTCAGTCTCGACGAGCTGCGACAGATGGCGCAGGCGCGATTCGGCGATATGGTGAAAGCGGTAGTCGATCTCAGGCGCGGCGTCATGCTGCTCGATGCCGACCTGCACGCGGACCAGGAGGCGGAACTGCTCGCCGAGGGATCGGCGCAGCAGGATCTCTGGGGCATCAATCTGTATCCCGAGCTGCCGGAGGCGGATTGGCTCGAGTTCGACTCCATGATCAACCTTCGTCCGTCGTTCGGGAATCGTTCACGGGGAGTGGATGATCCCGGGGCGCGCGAAGGGATCGTCCGGCTGGTGCAGCGATTGGTTCGCCGATGATGGAACCGGCGCATCGTGATCTGGCCGGGGGAGCATGGTGGGGCCTTTCCCTGCCCGCGCAGCTTGGCAACATCGGCAGCGAGATCAGTCGCGCGGAGCGTTGGAAGACGCGAAAGCCGGAGATCTCCCTCGGAGCCTTCCATCGCGCGCTCGAGCTGTTCGACCTCACGCTGGCCGATCCTCGGCTCCGCCGATCTCGACCACGGCTGCGCGAGGTGGCCAGAGCCCGCGAGGTGGTCGTGGATTACTTCGCCGGGCCGAATCAGTACGGATCGGACGGTGCGTCGCTGCTGAGGTACTTCGACGCCTTCGGCCTGCTCGCCCGACGGCGGCGAGAGCAGGGAACGTCCTGACCTGCGACAGCGCGTCGATCGTGACCCGTCGCGGCGCGTGCCTTGCCTGGGGAACTCTCCGGCCAGCTCGAGCTTGAGAGAGGTGGCGTCCTGCGCTCGACCGGTGACTTGCCGTCAGCCGATTACTTCAGCAGTCTAAAGAGAAACTGGTGAACACAGCATCGTTGATGGGCTCCAGATTAGGCCACTTTGACTTCGACGATGACGCCGAGGTCACGGAGGCGGCGGAGGAGCCGCGTTTTCGTCGCCTCGGCATCGCGGTGGGCGAAGTAGGCGCCACCGAGGTCGGCGTATTCCACCCCATCCCGCAGATGGGGAGACGGTAGATGACTGTACAGGAAGCACGGATCAACCTCGAGACGGCGAACAGCGAGCTCGCGATCGCGCGCAAGGCGTTCACGGCGGCGGCGAGCGCCGCGGCGACGGCGAACGGCACCGCCCTGATCGACGCGATCACGGCGCGGGAGCGCTCGCAGCGGGGCCTGGAGGCCGCCGAGCAGAACATGCTGAAGGCGGCGAAGGACTTCCAGGGCGCGAGCGACGAGACCGAGAACGCCCGCAAGGCGCGCTGAAGGCGCTGGCGCCCAAGGTGCTCGCGCGCGCGGGCGAGGTGTCGAAGGCGATAGACTCGCACTTCGCGGCGCTGTTCGACGAGGCCGAGGCCCTCGGGAGGGAGATCGACGAGAGCTTCGCCGCCGCGTCGTCCACGGGCGCGGCGTTCTACGCGCCCGAGATGAAGGGGCTGCGGATCGGTGGCGTGCTCCGCGTCGCGCGCCACAAGAAGCTGCGACTGGTCTTCGGCAACTGGCGGGAGATGGCGAGGCCGCTGCTGTGAGAGACCTTTTCGATCCAGTTCGGAGGAGGGTCAGGCCGTGACAGATCCGTGCCCCTCTCCCTCGGCATTAGTGTTGGCCGGCCAGTCGGCTCTTCTTTCTAAAAGAGCCTTGAATAACGCGCTTCCCCCCTCGTTGGCGCCGCCCCGTCTCATGGGGTATACGACCACAGAAGGATCCCAGTTGCTGCGATCAACCACAACCCGGCATACATCGGAAATGGCAGTGTTTCTTCGTTGATCCGTCGCACGAATGGGTAAGCCGCCAAGCCGAAGGCTAGAACCGCAACCGCGCGACTATAGTGCGGAGGCACACCGAGCACGTAGAGAACCACCAACGTGAGCAAAGACGAAACCAGGGCCGCTGCGACCGGAGGCCAGGACGGCCCAGAAGTAACGCGGTCACGAATGAAGAACGCGGAGAGGACCGCGATGATTATCGTGACGCCGATGAGAATCGCGGGGGAAACGGAGACATCCATGAAGCCACGGGCGAGTCCCACTATCACCACAAACACGACGTAGCAGACCAGCGACACACGATAGAGTGTTTTGGGTAGGGTCACCATCACCTCTCATGCCCCGTTCAGAAGAAGTACTTCTCAATGTAGCATCCGATCATCACCGGGCCTGTACAGCCCCCGATCCAGCACTGGGGTGCCAGCGGACCCCGCGAGAGACAACCGAGGCCGATCCAGCCGCATCCTCCTGCCACACAATGGAGCCACTCGTTGAAGCGAGCCGCTTCGGAGTCTTCCCGGACTGCATCACCGGCGTGAGGAGAGGAGCCGGTCCACCCAGGCTTGCGAGCCGGATTCCTCCATACGCTCGAGCGCCACGAGACTTGACTTCATATGGACCACCCGGCCCCTCGTGTCCGACGTCGTTAGCCCAGACCGCGTACATCGTTTCTGTCTCGATGTTCGCCTGTCCCTCCATGAGGTGCCATGCACCGTCGCTATATCGCTCACCATAGATCTCGCCTTCCCACGTACCGTCATATCCATCATCCCAGGACCAGAAGGTCATTTCCCCGTCGTCGCTACTCGTCGACTGCGCTCGGATGAGTTGAAGCCCTTGCGCATCGCGACGGCCCTTCCGGAGGACGACCAGCTTGTCCGTTGGGCTGTATCCAAGGGCAGTGAGTGAGGCAAACGAGCGCTGGAACGTGCTCGCCGAGCAGGCTCCCGCGGTTCAGGTATCCCGTCGAGACATCCCAGATGCGCACGTCACCAGGCCGCCGCCCCGGACCGCTTTACGGATCCCCCCGGAAACAGGTACTTCAGCGCCGGGCCGGCGCGCCTGGCAAACCAGGCCTCGTCGTGCCGGCCGTCGGGCAGCTCGAAGTAGGTGAGGTCCGCGTCCCGCTTCCAGCCCTTCCTGGCCAGGGTGTCGCGCAACGCTTGTGCGTCCCGGATCATGGACGGCGATTCGGCCTGACCCACGTCGAGCCAGATCCTGATCGAGGGTCGCGCCTTCAGTTTCCCGACATCCCGGAGCAGGAGCCTGTCGTCCCACCACAGCGCCGGAGACATCAACATCAGCTTCCCGAACACGTCCGGGTGCGCGAGGGCGAAGTGGAGCGACACCAGCGCGCCGAGGGAGGCGCCACCCATTCCCGTGTTGGCGGCGTCGGGCAGCGTCCGGTATTCCCGATCGATGAACGGCTTCAACTCCTCGACGAGCATCCGCCCGTAGGCCTCCGCCTTGCCGCCGAACTTCGCCCTCGGCGGCTTGGTCCACGTATAGTCCTCGAACCGGTCCTGCTGCTGGCCGCCGTTCGGCACGAGCACGATGATCAGCGGTTCGACCTCACCAGACGCGATCAGCGGCTTGACGATATCATCGATGCGCCACTCGACGTACACGTTGGCGCCGTCGTGCATGTAAAGCACCGGGTAGCGCCGGTCGCGCTCCTTCTCGTAGCCGGGAGGCAGCCAGACGATGATGTCGCGGGGTTTCGCGAGAAACTTCGACGCGAAGGCCGAGTGCATCCGCACGTCGGGGCCGAGGCTGCGATGCTGACCGGTGCCGGCGGCCGGCGTCGAAGCGAGGACGAGCAGCGCCAGGACCAGCGATCTCATTACCCTCTCCTCTTGCGTTTCGGCTTCCGCTTCTTCAGGACCACGAACGGCCACGGCTCCTAGGAGTCGTCCTGCTCCTCCGACTCCGGTTCGAGGTGATACGAGACGGCGTTCCTCTCAGCCGTCCGCGGCAGTGTCGTCGAGATCCCGCCAGGCATGAACGCGGTTTCGCCGCGCGTTCCCACCTTCCGGTTAACGGAATACCCGTTATTCGACGTCGCGCTCGCCCCCGAGACAGCACAAGTATACGCGGCCGCGCAGGCCTGGCCGCCGGGTCCTCTACGACAGGCAGGATCCTGGCCGCCAGCGCGTTTCCATCTTCCGCAAGGCGCCTGAGCCGGCTCCTCCTGACGCTGACCGCCGCAAACCAGCCGCGACTTACAGGCCCGTCAGCAGGATGAGCAGGACGATGATCGTCTACGCCAGGACCATTCATGCAGATCGTGCTGTATCGGCGGGGTCCTCTGCACCCCGCCTGGCGACCTCATTACGCTGCGGCTCCATTCCGGTCGCTCGCTCACTCGACCCGGAGCAACGCTTTGCCCAGGCCGGCAGACCACGCCCAGACGTTATACTCGCGCTACTTTGGCCCTCTCTTCCGGAACCCGGTTCGGTCCGTACGAAATCCTCGCGGCCATTGGCGCCGGCGGCATGGGCGAGGTCTACCGCGCGCGCGATACGAAGCTCGGGCGGGAACTGGCGCTCAAGGTGCTTCCGGTCGACGTCGCGATGGACGCCGACCGGCTCAATCGTTTCGAGC
>JACDDJ010000715.1 GCA_013817065.1 Acidobacteriota bacterium | reverse complement strand
GTGATTATCTCCGAGAGCAAACGAGTTCCACTCACGTGCGTTATTTTACTTTCATTCATATGTTTTTGATCTAATTCAAAGCGTGACCTTTTACACAGGAGAAAAGACAGACATGAAACAGATGATTCACACCGCCCTCATTGCCCTGACGATCGCGTTCGGCGCCGGCGTCCAGGCGCGCGCCGCGCAGCAGGACATCGTTGACACCGCAGTGGCTGCGGGCAGCTTCAAGACCCTCGCGGCAGCACTGCAGGCAGCCGGGCTGGTTGAGACGTTGAAGGGCAGCGGCCCCTTCACTGTGTTCGCGCCGACCGATGAAGCGTTCGCAAAGCTGCCGGCCGGGACGGTTGAGAACCTGCTGAAGCCGGAGAACCGGGACAAGCTCCGTTCGATCCTGACCTACCACGTGGTGGCCGGTAAGGTGACGGCGGCCGACGTCATGAAGATGAAGTCGGGCAAGACGGTCCAGGGCTCGAGCGTGAAGATTGCGGTGTCGGGCGGGAAGGTGATGGTCGACAACGCGACCGTTGCGAAGGCTGACGTCATGGCCAGCAACGGCGTGATCCACGTCATCGACACCGTGTTGATGCCGAAGTAGTTCTCAACTGAGAGCTGTCAGCTGATCGCTGACAGTCATCAGCTCCCGGTCCCCATTGCTGCTCCTGTGGGAACCGGGAGCTCTTTTTGTACCTGCCAGAGCACGAATGCGTAAGTGAAGGCCGTCTCGCGCATTGCGTCGTAGCGGCCGGAGGCGCCGCCGTGTCCCGCCCCTAGATTCGCCTTCAACAGCACCGGATTGTCATCGGTCTTCAGGTCACGCAGCTTCGCCACGAACTTGGCCCCTTCCCAATACGGCACCTGACTGTCGTTGAGCGAGACATGGACGAGCATCGCCGGGTATCGCTGCGCCCGGATGTTGTCGTACGGTGAGTACTGCAGCATGTAGTCGAAGGCCGGCTTCTCGTTCGGATTGCCCCACTCGAGGTACTCGGCGGTCGTGAGCGGGAGCGTCGCGTCGAGCATGGTGTTCATGATGTCGACAAACGGCACCTGTGCGACGGCGGCCTTGAACAGATCGGGACACATGTTGGACACGGCGCCAACCAGCAGGCCCCCGGCGCTGCCGCCCTGGATCACGAGCCTGTCAGTCGATGTGAAGCGGTGCTCGACGAGATACTCGGCGCAGTCGATGAAGTCGTGAAACGTGTTCATCTTCTGCATCATGCGTCCGGCTTCACGCCATTCCTCCCCAAGCTCTCCGCCGCCGCGGATGTAGGCGACGGCGAAGATCACGCCGCGCTCGAGCAGGCTGAGGCGGGCAGACGAGAAGGACGGCGCCATCGAGATGCCGTAGGACCCGTAGGCATACAGCAGCAGCGGCGCGGTGCCGTCGAGCGGTGTGTCCTTCTGGTAGACCAGCGAGATCGGCACCTGCCGTCCGTCCCGGGCCGGCGCCCATATGCGTTGCGCCTCGAAAGCGTCTGGTTCGTATCCGCCGAGGACGGGTTGCCGCTTCAGCAGCGTTCGGTCTCCGGAATTCATGTCGTACTCGTACACCGATGAGGGCGTCACCATCGACTGATAAGCAAAGCGGATCGTGCGTGTCTCGAACTCCGGGTTGGCGGCGAGCGACATCGTGTAGTCGGGCTCGTCGGCCGCGACACGATGCGACCGCTTCGACGACATCTGGATGATGCGCAGGTGCGTGAGCCCCGCTTCCCGCTCCGAGACCACGAGGTGATCCTTGAAGAACGACAGCGCTTCGATCTTCACCAGCGGATTGTGCGGAATGAAGATGTTCCAGTTCGCCTCGGCCGGATCGGTCATCGGCGCCGTCACCACCTGGAAGTTCTTCGCGCCCCTGTTGGTCGTGATGTAGAACTGCCCCTGGTAGTGATCGACGTCGTACTCATGACCTGGTGAGCGCGGAACGATGATCTCGAATTCACCGGTCGGCTGGCTCGCCGGCAGGTAGCGGATCTCTCGCGAGGTCTTCGCATACGAGCCGAGGAAGATGATTTCCTTGTCCAGCGACTTACCGGCCGCGACGTCGTAGAGCTCGTCCGGCTCTTCGAACACCAGTGCGCTTTCGACCGATCCGACGAGGTGACGCCAGCAGCGATCGGAACGCTTCGAGACCGCATCTTCGGTGGTGTAGAAGATCGTCCGGTGGTCTGCGGCCCAGACGACAGAGCCAGTGCGCTCGATCTGTTCAACCGACAACTGTCCGGTCCGGAGATCCTTCACCCGCAGCGTGTATTGACGATACCCGGTCGTGTCGAGCGAGAACGCCAGCCAGTTGCCGTCATCGCTCACCGCGTAGGCACCAAGCGAGAGAAACTGGTGGCCTTCCGCCAAAGCATTCAGGTCGAGCAGGACCTGCTCGGCCGCGTCCATGCTGCCGTGGCGCCGGCAGAGAACGGGGTACTGCTTCCCTTCCTCCGTCCGGGAGTAATACCAGTAGCCGCCACTCCGCGCCGGGACGCTGAGGTCAGTCTGCTGGATCCGTCCGAGCATCTCCGCGTACAGCGTTTCCTGCAGCGCCCTGGTCGGCGCCATCACCGACTCGGTATATGCGCGCTCGCTCTCGAGGTGCGCGACGACCTCCGCACTGGTCTTGTCACGCAGCCAGCAGTAATCGTCCGTCAGCGTGTAGCCGTGGATCCGCGTCTCACGCGGGATCTTCTTTGGCACCGGACATAGACGGTCAAGCTCCAACTACCAACCTCCAAAATCCAAGCCTTCGGCCAACTCGCAAACTACTGCCCCTTGCGCTTGCCCCACGTCGGGGGCGCGGGCTCGGTGGTCATG
>JACDDJ010000714.1 GCA_013817065.1 Acidobacteriota bacterium | reverse complement strand
CGGGAACGTGGTGTACGACCTGACGAACGGTCCACCCCTCCGGGCGGTAAGGTGTGTCGAGTTGCGCTTCCGTCAGGCCATCGACGGCGGCCCTGAGCGCCGCCGGTGTCTCGGCGATCTGGCGGATCCAGGCAGTGCGTTTGCCGTCGGTGATGTCGGAGTCGTAGGTGAGCTTGCCAACCGGGTAGCGCAGATCAGTCATCCGCGGATGATAGCCCGCCCCGCGGCGGCGGAGCGGGCCGGCCATCGATTGGATCTGCTACTTGAACACCTTCACGGGCGTCGCCTTGGCGTCGCCGTAGGCGTGGGTGAACATCACCTGGTTCCGGCTCATACCGGGCCGGACGGGTGAGCGCAACGTGATCTCGACGATCTCGCCTGGCTGGATCGGCGCCTTCCTGTGCGCGTAGGACGGTGCGCCGCTGACGATCTTCATCGACTTGTCGTACCAGTATTCATCCAGCTTCAGCAGGTTGATCGATCCCTTCGACGTGTTCCTGATCTTCAGGACCGTGACCATCTCCTGGCCCACGCGCTTGGACGGGCTCTGGATGACTTCAATCGTGGCGATTCCTTTGACCGGGGGAATGTACGCGGCCCGCTTCGCGGGTTCCTGCGGCTGGGCGGTCAGGATCGGAGCGGTGAGGACACAGGCGAGAGCAGCGACAAGAGCAAACCGTCTCATAGGGCACCTCCTTAGCACCTAGCACCTAGCACCTAGCACGTCGCACGAAAGCACGTGGAACGTAGCACATAGCACGCAGCACGTGGAACGTTCCACGTTACACGCAGCACGTGGACCTCCGGTCACATCTCCCCGTTCCAGTCCTCCGGTTCCTGCTGGGTGGACCTGAAGATCTCCATGTGCCACTTGCCGCCGCCCCACGGTTCGATGATGTCGCCGACGATGACATCGACCAGGATCTCGGCGAATGTCCGGCCCTCGGGATCACCCTCGAGGTGGTACGCTTCCTCATCCCACCCAAACGTCGGGTAGAGCAGCATCGTCAAAAACAGATCGAAGCCGTCGTCCACGACGATGACCTGGCCGCACGGACGCTTCTGCGTCGAGTGGTAGACGAGGTACTTCTCGGCGCTGTGGGCGCGAATGTAGCGTTTGAGGACGAACTCCTGCGAGACGATCTCCTCGACGGCGATCTTCTTGTCCCAGCAGTCGCGGCAATAACGCTCGTCTCCGCGCGGTTCAGAGACATCCTTGGCGTTACACAGCGCGCAGCGGGCCTGGTCGGTAGATTTGCGGGACATATCAATTGGTTCGGGTACTCGCCCCCTTCGTTAATGGGCCTGTCCCCGGTCGTTTCGTGTTGGGACTGGCCCCCGGTCGTTTGTCTAATCCTACACCTGCGCTGAGGTCGCGGCCCGGGCGTAGAGATCTTCCGCGTACTGCTTGACCATGCGGCGCGCGCTGAATCTCGGCGTGACCGAGATGATCGCCCGCCGGACGACTGCCAGCCACCGGCGCGGAATGTCATTCGCATCCCGGTCGTAGAACGCCGGCACGATCTGCCGTTCGAGCAGGTCGTAGAGCGCCTCGGCGTCGGCGGCGTCGATTGCGTCGCTGTCGCCGCTTGACTTCGGGTCGATCAGCCAGCCGTTGTCGCCGGTGAAGCCTTCCGCCCACCAGCCGTCGCCGATACTGAGGTGCGGCACGCCGTTGACCGACGCCTTCATCCCGCTCGTGCCGCTCGCCTCGAGCGGCTTGCGCGGGTTATTCAGCCAGACGTCGCAGCCCTGTACGAGGAAGTGCGCAACGTGCAGGTCGTAGTCGTCCACGAAGGCGATCCGGCCGCCGAAGAGTGGATCGATCGCTCGCCGATACACCTGTTGCAGGTGGTGCTTGCCGGTGTCGTCGGCAGGATGCGCCTTACCGGCGAAGACCAGCTGCAGCGGGCGTCGGCTCGCGTTCAGAATGGCGAGCAGGCGATCGGGGTTGTGGAAGATCAGCTCCGGACGTTTGTATCCCGTGAACCGGCGTGCGAACCCGATCGTGAGCGCACTCGGATCGAGTAGCGTCCCGGCCGCGACGACCCGAGCGGCGCTGACATGTTCTTCTTTCCAGCGCGAGCGCGCCCGTTCCCGGATGAAGGCGAACAGATAGTTGCGCAGGGAGCTCCGTGCCTCCCAGAGCTCGGCATCCGGGATATCCATGATCCGCTCCCAGATCGCCGGATCGTCGTGGTCCTCGCGCCACTCCAGCGACAGGTGGCGATCGAAGAGCGTGACCATTTCTGCGGCGAGCCAGGTGGGCGCATGGATGCCGTTGGTGATCGCGCGGACGGGGCGCTTGTCCTCGGCCACACCCGGCCAGATCGGGCCCCACATCTCACGGGTCACTTCTCCGTGCAGCTGGCTCACGGCGTTGGTGGATCCCGCCGTGCGGAGGGCGAGCGCCGTCATGTTGAACTGCGGACCGCTGCCGTTGTCGTAATGGCCGAGTGCCATGAAGGCGTCACGGTATGAGCCGAGCGTGCCCCAGGCGCCGGCAAGGTGCGTCTCCACGAGGCTGAAGGGGAACGCATCATGCCCGGCAGGCACCGGCGTGTGCGTCGTGAACACGGTGGTCCGCCGCACTTCGGCGAGCGCTGCTTCAAATGACTCACCGCGTTCGATGTGATCGCGGATTCGCTGCAAGACGACGAACGCCGCGTGACCTTCATTCAGGTGCCATACGGCGGGCGTGGCTCCCATGGCCTTGAGCACGCGGACGCCACCCACGCCGAGGATGATCTCCTGCTGGATGCGCGTCTCGCGATCGCCCCCGTAGAGGCGTGCCGAGAGCTCGCGGTCCCACGG
>JACDDJ010000116.1 GCA_013817065.1 Acidobacteriota bacterium | reverse complement strand
CGTCGCCGACGTCCTGCTGCGATGGACGCAGAAGTCGATTCAGCTCCGCGAGCGTGCCCGTCTGAAGCAGGCCCTCCTTTACAGCCGGCTACGGCGCATCTCGCTCGCCCTCGGGGCGCAGCTTGCAGCCAGCGGACGCCTGGCAGCGGCCGACGACATCTTCTATCTCACGGCCGACGAAGTGGAGCTGCTGGTGTCGGGAAGCGAGATGTTCCCCGGCCACACGCGCGAGCTGGTGTCGCTCCGACGGGCCGCGCACTCCGAGCTCGGCGCGCACACGCCTCCGGATTCGATGCGTTTGCCGGCAGGCGCGTACCTTGACGCATCCATCACCCCGCAAACGGCCATGGCCGGCGACAACGCCGACGCACTGGCGGGCGTCGGTGCCTGCGGTGGCCGAGCCACGGCAAGGGCCGCGATCCTTCTCGATGTCACGCAATCCCATCGGCTCCAGGCCGGCGATATCCTGGTCACGCGTCAGACCGATCCCGGCTGGGGACCAATCTTTCCGCTCATCTCCGGGCTGGTCATCGAACGCGGCGGCATGCTGTCGCACGGCGCGATCATCGCGCGCGAGTTTGGCATCCCGTCGGTCGTCGGCGTGAAGGACGCGACGCGCAGGATCCAGCACGGCGGCTCGATCACGGTCGATGGTGACCGCGGCCTCGTGCACGTGCTGGCGGGAGGCGCACCATGATCGTCGCCTACCTGCGCGAGCGCTTTCCTGGCACCTTCTTCGGGCCGGTGGCGTTGATGCTTGCGGCGTGCGCACTGGGCAGATCGGCCAGCGTGGTGGAACTTGGGATCGGGACGATTGGCGCCGCCTTCCTGCTCGCGCAGTTCCGCATCTGGGATGACCTGGCGGACCGCCGGAAGGATGCGATCGCGCACCCGCAGCGCGTCCTCGTGACGGCGAAGGATCCCACGCCACTTGTCACTCTCGCGATGGCGCTGCTGGCAATCAATGGCGTGGCTGCCGTCAATCGTGACGGCACGCTCCTCTCCGTTCTGCTGCTCGCGCTGGTGCATGCCGCACTCGGCGGCTATTACCTCTTGCGCAATGGACGAACCGTGCTCGGCGATCAGCTGCTGCTGGCGAAGTATCCGGCGTTCATCTTCATCCTGGCCGGCGAACGGCTGATCTCCTCGCCACTCCACGTGGCGCTGACGGCCTCGGCCGTCTATGCCGCCGCGTCCGCCTACGAGGCCTGGCACGACCCGATCAGCCCGCTGGCGCAACTTCTCGGAGGCCGATCATGACGACCACGACACTTGAAGCCGTCCCCTGCTATCTGTGCGGCTCGCACGCCAGCCGGGAGTTCGTGCATGCCGAGGACGATCTCGGCGGCACGCCGGGCCGCTTCCGCTTCGTCCGCTGCCTGAATTGCAACCTCGCCTATCAGAACCCGCGCGTGCCGCTCGACCGAATCGGCGCGTACTACGACGACACTTACATCGCGCATCGCAAGAAGCGGAACTGGGGCGTTCTGACACCGCTGTTCGAGCGGGCGATGAACAAGCTCGACGAGGACAAGGCCGCGATCGTCGCCCGATACATCGACCTGGTTCCAGGAACCGAGGTGCTCGACGTCGGTTGCGCAGTGGGGACCTTTCTCACTCACCTGAAGAAGACGCGCGGCATCCGCGCCACCGGTGTCGACTTCAAGGACCTGTCCTCCGCGGCAACGCTGCAGGACGTCGAGTTCCATTGCGGTCTCTTCTACGACGCGGACCTCGCCGCCGGGCGGTTCGATCTCGTCACGATGTGGCACTTTCTCGAGCACGACTACGATCCGATGCGCAGCCTCGCCACCGCGCATCGCGTGATGAGGCCGGGCGCCACGCTCGTGATCGAAGTGCCGCGGCTCGACAGCCGTACGTTCTCCTGGTTCGGCGACCGCTGGCCTGGTCTGCAGGCGCCGCAACACACCGTCCTCTACGACCGTGAGTCGCTGCTGCGTGCCGTCCAGCGCTGCGGCTTCGAGGTCGTCGACTATCTGCCCTACGGTGCGTTCCCTGCGTACTTCTACCTGTTCACCGGCGCAGCTTTTTGGTTGCTGAAGGGACGCGGACTCAATCTCGACAAGGCCATCGTTCCATATTTCGTCGGCCAGCTGCTGGCGCTGCCGCTCACACTGTTCGAGCGGCGTTTGAACCTCGCCATGCAGACGGTGATCTGCCGGAGGCCGCTGTGAACGTCTTACGCGCCCTGATCAGCGGACTGCTCATCACCGCCATGTCGGTGATTGTCCTTGCCGCCGCAGTATTGACGCTCATGCGCGCCCGCTCACTTTATTCCGCTCTGGCGAGGATTCTCGCGCGCGCCGTTCTTCGTGTTTACGGCGTTCGCGTGCGCGTGATCTCCGCGACGCCTTTCCCGCGTACGCAGGTGGTCTATGTCTCCAACCATACGTCGACGCTCGATCTCTTCGTGCTCGTGGCGCTCGGTCTGCCGAACTGCCGGTTCTTCCTGAGTGGGTTCCTCAGGAAGTTCGTGCCGCTCGGGGTGATCGCCTGTGCGATGGGCACGTTCTTCACAGTGCCGCAGGAGCTGCCGGAAGAGCGCCGCCGGATCTTTCGTCGCGCCGCCGACACGCTCAAGCGCACCGGCGAATCCGTCTACCTCAGCCCCGAGGGAGGGCGGATCACCACCGGTGAGATCGGTCACTTCAACAAGGGTGCATTCCACATGGCCACGGATCTGCGCGCACCGATCGTGCCCCTGTATTTCCACATCCCTCGAACGATGGATCCCGGGCTCGGATATTCGGCAGGCCGCGGCACGGTCACCGTTCACGTGCTGCCGCCGATCGACACCACGGGCTGGACGGTCGAGCAGGTGTCGATCAACAAGGACTACGTGCGCGACACGTTCGTGCGCGTTCACCAGGAGCTGCGAACCGCATGAGCGCCGAATCTTCGACCACCATGGTCGATCTGCTGCGGGACCGGGCCGCCGCACAACCGCAGGAGCGTGCCTACACGTTCATGGACGACGGGGACCGATGTGGACCCTCTCTGAGCTGGTTCCAGCTTGAAGCGCGGAGCCGGGCGATCGCGACCGCGATCACTCGTCACGCGGTGCCGGGTGACAGGGTCCTCGTGATGTTTCCGCCGTCCATCGACTTCGTTCCGGCGTTCTTCGCTGTCCTGTACGCCGGCGCTGTTGCGGTGCCGGTATATCCGCCCGCTGGCCTGAAAGCTGAGCGGACGGTCGCAAGACTCCGCAGCTTGATCGCGGATTCGAAACCCGCGCTCGTCCTCGCCTCTGCCTGCCCTCCAGCTCAAATCGCGGGTCTCATCGCTGCGGTTCCGGAGCTGGCCAGCCTGCCGTGGCTCGATCCGTCCAGCGTGAGGGACGAGGAGGCAGACGACTGGCGTGCCCCTGCGGTCGAGGGCTCGTCGCTCGCGTTCCTGCAGTACACCTCCGGATCGACGGCGAGCCCGCGGGGCGTGATGGTCACGCATGGGAATCTGCTGCACAACCTGCGTCAAACACACATCGACGCGGCCTATGACGAAGCCAGCGTGTCGGTGTCCTGGCTGCCGGTGAACCATGACATGGGCCTGATCAATGGTGTGCTGCAGCCGGTCTACAGCGGCTGCCCTGCGTATCTGATGTCGCCAGCAGCCTTCCTCCAGCGTCCAGCGCGATGGCTACAGGCGATCTCGCGACTGGGCGCCACGCACAGCGGCGCACCCAACTTTGCCTACGATCTCTGCACCCGCCGGGTGAGCCAAGTCGAGAGCGGCAACCTGGATCTGAGCTCGTGGCGCGTCGCTTATAGCGGCTCGGAACCGATCCGTCGCTCCACGCTCGAGGGCTTCCAGCGATCGTTTGGCGTGCGCGGTTTCCGGTGGGAAGCCTTCAGTCCGGCATATGGACTGGCGGAGTCGACACTACTCGTCACCAGCATTCCTGCCGGGACCGCGCCAACGTTCGGTGGCGCTGCGGTGGCCTCAGGGACCGACCCCGAGGACCGCGGCGTCCTCATCGTCGATCCAGTCACGCGGGTTCGCTGTAACGAGGGAACAGCCGGTGAGATCTGGGTGCGGGGCGGGAGCGTCGCGGCCGGTTACTGGGGACGCGCGGAAGAGACGCAGGCAACGTTTCATGCGTTCACGTCCGACACAGCCGAGGGACCGTTCTTGCGAACGGGTGACATTGGCTTCATTCACCAGGCGCGGCTCTTCATCAGCGGCCGAATCAAAGATCTCATCATCGTTCGCGGGCTGAAGCACTACCCGCAGGACATCGAGATCACCGTCGAGCGCGCGCACCCGATGGTCAGACCCGGCTGTTGCGCCGCATTCTCGGTGGAGCAGGACGACCAGGAGCACCTCGTCATCGTGGCCGAACTCGACATGCGCCGGCCGCAGACTCCCACCGATGCCGAGCTCTCGCAGGTGCTCGCGGCGATCAGGATCGCGGTGACCGCAACGCATCATGTGGCACCATCGATCGTGAGGCTTGTCGGTCCCGGCGCCGTGCCAAAGACGACGAGCGGCAAGCTGCAGCGATACCTGTGCCGCGAAGCCTTGAAGGCCGGATCAATCGAGGTGATCGCGTCCTTCGACGAGACTCACGCGCAGTGCGAGCGAGCCGCGTCATGACCGTCACGCCATCCTCGGTCGCGTCAATCGCAGCACGCTGCCTGCGCACGCCTGGAGACATCGATCCTGATACGCCGCTGGCGCTCCTGGGACTCGATTCACTGAGCACGATCGAGATGGCGGCGGAGCTCGAAGAGACCTTCGGCTGTGAGCTGCCGGCCGACGTCCTCAGCGAATGTCCGGACGCACGGTCATTGGCGTCCTTGATCTCGTCACTGCAGACATCCAGGCGGGATGCCGGCCGCGACGACCCTTTCGATTCGATGATGGCGGACGCGGTACTGCCCGCGGACGTCAGGCCACTGAGTTCCGCCGCACTGTCCACCGATCTGAAGTCAGCGGGCAGAATCCTGCTGACCGGCGCGACAGGCTTCCTCGGCGGTGCGCTCCTCGGCGAGCTACTGCAACACACCGCCGATATCGTCTGCCTTGTTCGGAACCCTGGCACGTGGACCGGCACGCAGCGGGCAGACAACGATCGAGTGCGATCCATCACCGGCGATCTGTCGCATCCACGGCTGGGTCTCGGCGAGGCGCGCTTTCAGGAACTCGCGCAGAACGTCGATGCGGTGGTGCATTGCGGCGCAGCGGTGAACTGGGTCTACAGCTATTCGGGGCTTCGACTGGCGAATGTGATCGGTACCCTCGAACTGCTTCACCTCGCCTGCCGCCGCGGCATCCCGTTTCACTTCATCTCGAGCCTCTCGGTGTGCTATCCCGCCGATGGTCCCGCGACTGCGGACGAGAGCTTCGATGCGCTGCCCCACCTGCGCGGGGTCCACCTCGGCTACGCCCAGAGCAAGGTCGTCAGCGAGGCGCTGGTGAAGGAAGCCGGCGCGCGCGGGCTGCCGGTGCGGATCTACAGGCCGGCGCTAATCTCCGGACACAGCGACACTGGCGCCTTCAACGAGGCGGACCTGATCACCGCGCTGGTCCGCGGCTGCGTCCAGATGGGCACCGCCCCTGATCTTGACTGGAAGCTCGACTGCCAGCCCGTCAACATCGTCGCTCGCTCGATCCTCGAACTATCGGGCGAAGCGGGACCGACGTTTCACCTCGGGCATCCTCGCCCGCGCGGCTGGCGCGAGTGCGTTCTGTGGATGCGGATGTATGGCTACGACATCCGGCTGATCCCGCACCACGCGTGGCTGCGGCAGCTCGATGCCGAGACGGCGCCAACCTCTCCCGCAAGCGCGGATCATCCGCTCCGTCCGTTGCGGACGTTCTTCCTGAACCGGCACGCGGACGCTCACGGACTGACGCTGCCGGAGTTGTACGAAGAGACGCGACGGACGGCGGCATCGAGCGCGCGAACGCTCGCGGCGGTTGCCGGTGCCGGCGTCACGCTTCCCCCGCTCAATGCCGGTCTCCTCGATACCTACTTCCGGCGCTTCCGGGCCGACGGCGTCCTGCCGGCGCCGGCCCCCGAGCAGGGGCAGAGCTCGCGGCTGGCGCCTACGGACTCGGCGGCCAGCATGCTCGGCATGCTGCTTGGCACGACCGTCACGGACGTGAGGATCCTCGACACCGGATCGGAACACAGCCTCGTCAGTGAGCTCACGGCCTGGCGCTCGCGCCAGCCGACCGGTCTCTACCGCGCCGAGGTCAAGCTCAGGGATGGTTCAACGCGAAGACTTCGGCTGAAATCGAAGGCGGAGGATGCAGACGTGATCGCGGTCGGCGAAGCCCTCTCCGGGCTGGTCGATTTGTCTGTCGGCCGTGCCTACGCCAGGTGGAGCGACCGCATCGGCTTCACCGCGTCGCACCTGCGCGAGATCGAGATCTACCGGCAACGTGACCCGCGCTTTCTGCGGCACGCGCCGGCGCTGCTCGGATCGATCACCGACGCGCGGAGCGCCACCTGGCTAATGGCGATCGAGGAACTCGAAGGCACGACGCTGCTGAATGCCGTGGACCGGCCGGACGATTGGCGGCAGCAGGACCTCGAGGCTGTCGTCGACGGCCTCGCGTCGCTGCACGCCATCTGGTACAGGCGCGAGAGTGAACTGTGCGATCAGCCGTGGATCGGCTACGTCCAGGGCGCTGCCGGCATGAGCGAGATGAGCGATCTCTGGACGGCACTCGCCGCCCATGCCGCACCGGCGTTTTCATCCTGGTCCCATCCGGATATCGCGTCGTTGCAACGCAAGCTGATTGGCAGCGTCGGCAGGTGGTGGCAGGATCTCGAGAACCCGCCGCGGACACTGATCCATCACGACTTCAATCCGCGCAACGTCTGCCTGCGTGCCGGAGCCCTGTGCGCGTATGACTGGGAGCTTGCGACCGTCGGCGCGCCGCAGCGGGACCTCGCCGAGTTCCTGTGCTTTGTGCTGTCGCCGGACATCGGCGGCACCGACGTCCTCGTTTGGGTTGAGCGGCACCGCCGGGCGCTGGAGTGCGAAACCGGCACGACAATCGACCGGGATTCCTGGCGTCGCGGTTTCAGCGCCGCGTTGTATGACCTGCTGATCAACCGGCTGGCCACCTACGCGCTGGTCCACAGAATCCGGCCGCAATCGTTCTTGCCGCGGGTGCTCCGCACCTGGCGTGGGCTCTACGAACAGTTCCCGCTGGAGGAGCACGCGTGATCGCCGCCAGTCCCGCCGGCGCGTTTCACCGCGCCAACACCCTGACGTACCTTTCGCTTCTTGGCGGGATCATGGCGATCGCCACGGCCCTGGCAGGGCGCTTAGACACCGCCGGCGCACTCATCGCACTCGCCGTCATTGCTGACACCTTCGATGGCCGCTTGGCGCGTTTGTTCGTGCGCTCACCAGCGCAGCGAGAGATCGGCGTCCAGTTAGACAGCCTGTCGGACGCGATCGCGTTCGGCGTCGCGCCGTGCATCTGCCTCGCGCAGGTAGCCGCGGAGGGACCTGGCTCGGTCCACGTCCTGTGGTGGGGAGCGTGCTTTGCGTTCGCAGCTTGCGCGATCACGCGGCTAGCGTTTTACAACGTCACCCAGGACTCGATAAAGGGCTTCATCGGCATCCCCGTTCCGGTGGCGGCGCTGGTCGCGTCATCCGTGATGCTGCTGGGGCTGTCAGAGGGGCTCGCGGCACTCGCGATGCTGCTGACGGCCACCGCGATGGTGATGCCACTCCCGATCCCGCGCCCAACCGGATACGGGCTCGCGATGTTCACTCTGTGGCCGGTCGCGCTGGTCGGGCTGCATCTCGCGTAGCACGGTCCACGTGCGATGTGCGACGTGCGATGTGCGATGTGCGGTGCGCCGTGCTACGGGCGACGTACTGTGCGGCGTGCCACGTGCTGTGCCACGTGCTACGTGCTACGTGCGACGTGCGACGTGCGACGTGCGACGTGCCTGAGCCTTCGCATGAACTGGCCGGCAGCTGCTGCCGACGATCAATGGCTCGACCGGATGCGCCGTCCTTCGAGGACCCGGGCGCCGCCGAGCATCATCTGCACCGCTTCCCGTTCACCACCGACCTTCCGCTGCTGGATCGGTGGGGCGATCGTCACCGATCTGTCGCCGCCCACGGAGGCTGAGCTCCTCCTCTCCGGTGGACCGGATCGGTGGTCGAAGGGTCAACCCTGATACAGTTCCCGCGTGACCCAGGACATCCGCGAAGCGTGCCGGTTTCTGCGCGCCAACCCCGGATTTGCCGCCGTGGTGATCCTGACGCTGGGGCTTGCCATCGGCGTCAACTCCACGATCTTCAGCGTCGTCAATGGTGTGCTCCTGCGGCCGCTCAGCTACGCGGAGCCGGAGCGGCTGGCAGGGCTGTGGGAGAGCAACACCGCCCAGGGCCTCGAACGGTCCGAGGTGTCGGCGGCGACGTACCTCGACTGGCGGGCGCGCGCCCGCGCCTTCGAGCGCATCGGTCTTCTGCGCTACCGCGGCTTCACCCTGACGAACGGACACGACGCCGTGCGTGTGACGAGCGTGGACGTGTCGCCCGCACTCTTCCAGCTGCTCGGCGTGCGGCCGCTTATCGGGCGGACGTTCACCGAGGAAGAGGAACGGCCCGGCCACCAGCGCCAGGTCGTTCTCAGCTACGCAGCCTGGATGGGCCGGTTCGGCGGAGACCCCGGCGTTCTTGGTAAGACGCTGCAGCTCGACGATGCGACGCACACCGTCGTTGGGGTGATGCCACGCGATTTCCGGCTGCCGGCCGTCGATCCGTTGGTCGAGATGTGGTCGCCCCTGACGTTGGATCTGAGCGCCCTTGCCTCGCGTCCGCACCGGATGTACCAGGCGATCGGCCGGCTGGCGCCGGGTGCCACGCTGGAGCAGGCGCGCCAGGACATGACGGCTGTTGCCGCCGGCATCGCGCGCGAGAACCCCGACACTCAGACCGGTTGGGGCGTCGCCATCGTCCCCGCGCACGAGCAGGTGGTCGGCGACATCGGCGGAACCGTGTGGGTGCTCTTTGGAGCCGTGGTGTTCGTGCTGGTGATCGCGTGCGCCAACATCGCGAACATCCTGCTGGCGCGATCCACGCGTGCGTCGAGAGACTTCGCCGTTCGCGCGGCGTTCGGCGCCGGCCGCTGGACGCTCGTGCGGCGGTCGCTCGTCGAGAGCGCCGTGCTCACCGTAACCGGCGGCACCTTCGGTCTGCTGGTGGCCTGGTGGGGCATCCGGGCGCTGCGTCCGCTGATGCCCGCCACCGTTCCGCGCGCGGAGGCTATCGGCCTCGACGTGCCGGTGCTGGTCTTCACGGCGGCGGTGTCCATCGTGTCCGGCATGCTGTTCGGCCTCGTGCCGGCGTGGCGGGCAATGCGTCCCAATGTGATGGAGGTGCTGCAGGAAGGCGGCCGCGGATCGACCCCGAGTCGGGCGGCGCGGCGGCTGGCGAACATCATGGTGGCTGCGGAAGTGGCGCTCGCGCTGATGCTGCTGGTCAGTGCGGGGCTGTTGATCCGCAGCTTCGTCCGCCTGACGTCGGTCGATCCCGGCTACAGGACGTCCGGAATCGTCGCCACCCACGTTGTTCTGCCGCGTGCCCGCTATCAGCCACCGGCGGCCAAGCGCCAGTTCATCGCCGACCTGGTGGAGCGGGTGGGGCAGCTGCCGGGGATCGTCCGTGCCTCGGCGGTCTCGGTCCTGCCGATGAGCCCGGTCGGCGTGGAGTTCGACCTGCCGTTCACCGTCGACGGCCTCGCTGCGACGTCCCCCTCCGAGCGCCCCCGGGCCCGCTACCGCGCGGTCATGCCGGGATACTTCGAGACG
>JACDDJ010000713.1 GCA_013817065.1 Acidobacteriota bacterium | reverse complement strand
CTAGCGACCCTTTCCACCACAAGTTCGGCGGCTATAAGCGCCGCTCCCTGGTGGGGCGTCGCCAAGTGGTAAGGCACCGGTTTTTGGTACCGGCATTCGCAGGTTCGAATCCTGCCGCCCCAGCCAGCGCTCATGATCCCAGCGCAAGAACCGCGGAAAACCGTGGGCCCGGCGGCTGAAAGGCCTAGCTGGGCCGGCACTGTCACAGGTCGCTGTATCAAGTGACTGTGGTGAGGGCCCATGCCGGATGTCCAGAACGTGTTCCGCCGCGGCGGTGCCTATTGGTGGCGCCGAACCCTGACTTGGTGGGATGGCAATGCACGACCTATAACGCTCTCATTGAGCCTGGGGACGAAGGACCTCGGGGTCGCACGCCACCGAGCGGCGGCGATGACTGCGCAGAGCGAGGTCGTGCGGATGAGTCTTTATGAGCGCGTTGAGCGCGACGGTTTGACGATCGAGCAGCGCAACGCCGTGTTGCGTGCCGAAATGCGCGCCTATCGTGATGGTCTCGAGCATCTGTCCGCCCAGTGGCAGTTCAGGCCCGCCTGGGCCAAGGTGACCGACGTCGACGCCGACCTTCAGGTATACGAGGCGATCTGGGGGGCCTTCGCGAGAACTGGGGTCGTCGATGGCGTACCGAGCATTGCCTATGCCGACGAGCATTTTGGCGAACTCACGCGGGAGCAGCGGGCCGCGGCACGGCGGCTGGTCGGGTCCGCGGACCTACGTCACATCCTTTCGCGGGAAACCGCGCAGCGTCTCGAAGCCCTGGGCATTGAGCCCAATCCGACCAATATGGCGCTGGCCACGCGGCTGATGCTGGATGCGCGTTCCAAGGCTGCTCGAGAACTGCGGCTGGGGATCGACACCGTTACTGGCGTAACCGTCCCGGAAATTCCAAGCGGGTGGCACACCGCGCCGATTATCGCCGAGGATCACGAGGTCCGACCGCCGCCAACCGATGCGAGCCGGATACCGGAGAAGTGGCGCAATGCATCGCCAGTCGAGGCTGCGGAACTGCTGATCCAGTCGAACCCCGCGATGCTGGAACACAGGAAGGACGGGAAACGCGCGGCCTCGCAGGTTGGCGAGCAGACGCTGCGACAGATCCGATGGGCCGCTGTCCTGCTCCAGAAGTCGATGAACCCGGCAGGCCCGGCGGCCGGCATTCGACCTTTCTGGACCTGCACGTTCGACGACATCGTGACGCTGGACAGCTGGTTCGACAAACTCCCGGTGACCTGCGGCAAATCGCCGCAAGACCGCGAGCCGGAAACAACTCTGCAGGCGATCTATGAGCGAGCGCTCAATCGCATTGACAAAGGCGAACTGGGAGCGGACGCCATCGGTCTCGACGGCGTCACGACCAACAAGCACCTGCGCAAGATCAAGCAGGTCTATGACCTCGCGCGTGAGGAGATCGAGGTTCTACCGGAGATCAGGTTTGCCAAATTCATGGTTCCAGACCTCAAAGACGAGCGAGACGCACGCGACGCATACACTGTCGAACAGGCCATCGAGATCTTCTCGCTGCCGCCATGGACCGGCTGCGCCGGCACACATGATCGCCTCGTGCCCGGCAGTGAAGTCTTCCATGACAGCCTGTATTTCGTCCTATTGATCGTCTGGTACACGGGCATGCGGCGCGAGGAAGTCTGCAAGCTGCTGGTCACCGACGTCCAATGCGACGCGGGCTATTGGTATATTAGCATCCGCAACAGCAACGCCGGACGAGTGAAGAACGCGAACTCGGTGCGCCTGATCGCGTTGGCCGAAGAATTGATCCGGCTCGGCTTCGTCCAATATGTCGACGCGATCCGCGCAGCTGGGCACGACGCGGTGTTTCCGGAGCTCGTCGCTGAAAGGGACGGGACGAAGAAGGGCGACGTTTTTTACCGCATCTGGTGGATCTACATCGCGCCCCTGCTGACTGGCCTTAAGCGCGGTCAAGCACTTCACGCCGCCCGCCACTCGTTCGACACCGAGCTCAAGGAGCTCGAGGTGTTCCCCGAGCACCGTGAAGATGCGCTTGGTCACGCCGGCAACCACGGTGAGGGACGGCGCTATTCCAAAGCCGCACGATTGAAGAAGCTGAAAAAACTAGTCGATCAGGTACCGATCGTGACGGCGCACCTGCCAAAGTTCCCCAAGATCCGCCTTTTGCCGGCCGACCAGCGCAAACCTCGGCCTGTCCGCAGAAAAATGCTGTGACCGGATTGTATGTTCCATGGGCGCCTGCGCGCCGAATGTGGCCGGCTGACGATTGGCGTAGATAGATCGTTGGCGGTGCAGGAGGCCGATCCTATAAGTCATTTAACATGTGAGGGATGGCAGGATGAAGTGCTGAATATCGAAAAAAACAGTGATTTAGCATCATTCGGCGCCGCTAAGGTGATCAACCTTGATGCCGCCGCGAACACCGCGCCCACCGAAGAAGTGATCCAAGCCATCATCTCCGCACTTCGCAGCGGTGCGGCCAATCCGGCCAGCGCCCACGAGCTCGGCGACCGCTCGCGCACGATCCGCGCGCGCGCGCGGGACAGCGTGCTGTCGCTGGTTACTGGTGCGGTGGAGGAAGGCGTCATCTTCACATCCGGATGCACTGAGGCGAACAACACCGTATTTGCGGGCATCGCAGCAGCCACTGTCATCACGAGCGCGGTCGAGCACCCCTCGGTGCTCCGCTCAGCCTCCGGAGCCCGACAAGCCCTGGTCAACGAGCGGTTGAATACGAGGACTTTGACGTCGCCGCCTTCCCGCGCCTGATCGCGTCGACGCGAGTGAACCTATCCACTGGTGAGCATACCCGGACAGACTTC
>JACDDJ010000712.1 GCA_013817065.1 Acidobacteriota bacterium | reverse complement strand
CGGCGTGACATCGCACAGGACGGCACGGCTTGGTGGCAGCTGCGCCAGGGCTTCAATCGGTGCATCGACAACGATCTCACCGCCAAGACTGCGCAGGTAGGCCGCGAGCGCATCTGGCAGCGTCTGTGAGCCGCCCTTCGCGACCGGCCATCCCACGGCATGCGCCGCGACCAGCAGACCCATCGCGAAGCCGGCGGTGCCGCGGAACTCGAGCGGCGCCACGCTGTGAGCTGCGGCGCCGGCGAACAGCGCGCGCGTGCGCTCGTCCTTGAACCGGGCACGGGACAGCGCGTCGGCCGAACGCATCGCGATCAGCCCGAAGCGAGCCATGAGCAGCGGATGTTTGGGCCGGATCGGACCGAGGAGCGCATCCATCAGGTCCGCGACGCTCTCGACAAACGGCTTCATCAGCCGGCGATACGCCGCCGCGTCATCACGCCGCAGCGTATCAGCGGTCGCATCGACCGATCGATGTCCGACGACCGCGGTGCCGTCGTCCAGTGGATGCGCGAAGGGGAGCGGCGCGTGGACCAGCTGGTAGCCGAAATCCGCGAGCGGCAGCGAGCTGAGGAACGGGGAGGCCGCCACCAGTGCATGCACCGTGGCGCAGACGTCGTGCACGAAGCCCGGCTCGGTCAGCGGCATGGATCGCGTCGCACCGCCGATCGTCGACTGGGCTTCGTAGACACGCACCGAGCGTCCGGCCCGCGCCAGCGCGATCGCGGCCGCCAGCCCGTTCGGGCCGGAGCCGATGACGATGGCGTCCAGCACTGCCGGACGGGAGCTGGGAGTGGACATGTCATTTCCGGCTGAAAGGGAGATCGGGTCCTGCTAGAAAGGCAGGTCGGGGAAACGCATGGGTGACGGCCGGTTCTGCTGGTGCGCGTCGAGTCGAAGCAGCCATGCCCCGATCCCGGCAGCGCCCTGCATCCATCCGGTCTGCGCGAAGACGTTCTTGGGGCGAACACGATGTTCGGCGTGGACCCAGTAGAGGCCTTTCGCATCGCGAGTGCCTGCCGCGAGAAGTTGCCCGGTCATTCGCTCTGAGAACGCGAGGTATTCTTTCGAGCCGGTGAGCGTATGCAAATGGAGGAAAAATTCCGCCACACCGGCGGATCCGCAGCACTGGCCGACGTTGTTCCAGAAGCCCGGCGTCTGCTGTTCTGGAACGCCGCTTTTCATGATCCCGCGCGCGGACTTGTGGACCCACTCCATCCACTCCTTGTCGCCGGTGACCTTGGCCAGCTGATACCAGAGCCGCGCCGTACCGACGGGGCCGTGGCAGTAGCCGAGATAGAACAGGTTCTTGCCGTCCTCTTCGGGTTCGTGATGAAGGATGAGGCACATGTCTCCCTGCGTCGCGGCGATCGCCTGCAGGTAGCGCGCACCCGACACGGCGCTGTCGAGGAACGCCTTGTCTTTCGTCTCTTCGTTCAGTCGAGCGAGGAAGTAGGCGATTCCGGCGGTGCCATGCGAGAAGTTGGGCATCATGCGCGCCATGCCCGGACTCATCGGCCACGTGGTCCCGCTCTTTTCGGCCTGCCCGAGTTCGATCATGCGTCTGCCCGCACGGACGGCGAGATCCCGGGCGGCCGGCATGTTCAGCTCTTTCGCGGCATGCAGTAGATAAAGACCGGTGCCCGCTGTGCCGCTGATGATGTCGGTGACCGGCGTCCATTCAACGCCGGCGCCCCTCTCGACAGCGGTGCGCTGCAGGATCTCAACTGACTTGCGCATGCCGTCGCGATACCTCGCGTCGTTCGTCGCCTTATAGACCTCACCAAGGACGAAGCCGACACCGGCGACACCCGTATAGAGACCGCTTTGTGGTTTGTCATCGAGCGTGGCAAGCAGGTGGTCCGCGCCGGCGCGTGCATCCTGCAGGTCGTCGGCGCGACCGCTGGCGCGATGGAGCTCGAGCAAGAAGAGCACGACACCAGGCGTACCGCTGTAGAGCGTTGGATTGATGCCCTGTGCCGCGGGACCGGCGTCGCCGGGGGTCGCCGGCCAGTAGGTGCCCTGCGGCGTTTTCACCGCCGTGCTCCGGATCCACCTGGCCGTGTCGGTCGCGGCTGCGAGATAGGGTCGGTCGGCGGCGATCGTTCGGGGCGCCGGCGTCAGCAGCAGCAACGCGAGGACGAGGGAGGCGGAGAGAAGCCGTTTAGACATGGATGCTCCAGTCGCGATGAACGACGGTGAATGTAGACCAACCTGCAATCCGGATCATGCCAAAAATCCCGGAAGCCCGCTGGTGTGCCAGAACAGTACCGTCTGCGGTTATCGTTCTAGGTATGACCCACTCGCGCCGTCACTTTCTGAAGCAGGCGATGGCCGCGACAGCGGCGGCGGCAGTACCGGCGTCGATCGCGGGGACGGGGGCTACCGCCTCGGTCCAGGAACGGCCGTCCCTCCCGTATGTGGATGGCCTCTCCTTTCTGAGTCCTGACGCGCAGGACGTCGGGCGCTCCGGCCTGACGTCGTTCATCTGCGACGTGTCGTCGGTCGAGCGTCTGCCGACGACCGACGGCAGCATCAAGTACTTCCGTTCGTTCGAGGCGGGCGCGAAGTCGCTCACGGCGATGCGGCGCACGCTGCAGGCAGGCCAGATCCCCGGTGCGTTCCTCGCGACGCGAGGCAGCGAGGTCGCCGAGGCATTCAAGCAGGGCCGCACCGCGATCTTCTTCCAGTTCCAGGGCTGCGAACCGATCGGGGATCAGCTCTGGCGGCTGGATCTGTTCCACGAGCTCGGACTGCGCGTCCAGCAGATCACCCATCACAACGACAACCCGTGGGGCGGCGGGGCGATCGAGAAGAACTGGTCCGGGCTG
>JACDDJ010000115.1 GCA_013817065.1 Acidobacteriota bacterium | reverse complement strand
GATCAGCGCGTCGAACGGATCCCGGTTGACGCGCATCTCCTCCCCCATCAGCACCTGTTCGGCGGTTAGATCGTACGGCTGGTACGCCGGATTGCTGAACAGGTCCTCGAAAAAGCCGCGGACGCTCTGGCGAAGGTTGACGCGGCCGGCCCGCGTCAGCAGCGCGCATTCCCAGATGACGACAGCCGGTACATAGAGCAGCGCTTGCCGGCGCTCGCATGCCGCGAAATACTCGGCGGCCTTGCGGCCGAGGCGACCGCCGCCAGCCGCATGGAACAGCAATGGATGGGTGTCGGTGACGGCAGCCGCGATCTCAGCCACGCGTCTTCTTCACTTTCCGCGCCGCGGAGGACCGCTCACGCACCACCATTGGTTCTCGCATTGACGCCGAAAAGACGCTCCGGATGTAGCCGTCAGCTCCAGCCAGATCCGGATCATCGTCTGGAAGATCGACCGTGCCGACAACCGACCGGACGGCCGCCGGATCCGTCCGGCCACCTTGCCGGGCCTCAGCGACCAGCCGATCCAGGAGCTCGCTGACACTGCCCCGTGCTGACCTGACCGCCTGGCCCCGCAGCCAGAGGAGGTTATCCTCCGAGAGTGTTATCGATATAGCCTTCCTCATATATATACGATACACGATTGTCGTGTGGATCGCGGAGGTCCACGCGTCAGATCTAAAACGCAGTGACGAGGGATAATTCCTGTGATGACACAGATCAAGAGAGTTGGAGTGATCGGCGCCGGCACCATGGGAAACGGCATCGCGCAGGTCTTTACCCAGTCCGGCTACGAGGTACGCCTGGTCGACGCGGCGGCGCCAGCCCTCGATCGAGCCCGGACGACGATCGAGAAGAGCCTTGGGAAGTTTGTCGAAAAGGGCAAGCTGAAGGCCGAAGATCGCGATGCGACGCTGGGGCGACTCTCCACGGGAACCGACATCCAGCATCTCTCGGATGTCGACTACGTGGTCGAAGCGATCGTCGAGGACGCGAAGGTCAAATGCGAGCTGTTCGCGATGCTCGAGTCGATTACGCGGCCGGACGTAATCCTCTCATCCAACACCTCGTCGATCTCGATCACCGTGCTCGGCGCCGCCACGAAGCGCCCGGACAAGGTGCTCGGGATGCACTTCATGAATCCCGTTCCCCTGATGACGCTGGTCGAGTTGATCCGCGGGCAGGCGACGTCGAGCGACTCGATGTCGATCGCGACTGAGTTGTGCGCGAGGCTGGGAAAGACGGCGCTCGAAGCTGCGGATTACCCGGGATTCATCGCCAACCGAATCCTGATGCCGATGATCAACGAGGCCATCTATGCGCTGATGGAAGGGGTCGGAACACCGGACGCGATCGATGGCGTGATGAAGCTCGGGATGAACCATCCGATGGGGCCCCTCACGCTGGCCGACTTCATCGGTCTCGACGTGTGCCTCGCCATCCTGAACGTGTTGCACGAAGGCCTTGGCGATCCGAAGTACCGGCCGTGCCCGCTTCTCAAGCGGATGGTGGCCGCCGGCCAGCTCGGACGCAAGAGCGGTCAGGGCTTCTACAAATACGCATGAAGCGCACATCTCGTCAGGCGATGTGCCGAAACAGCACATCGCCTCGAGCGGTGTGCCTCGTGATTCGGTGGAGCGCGTCGAATTAGCCGCCGATTCGGGCCACTTCTCACTAAAGCTGAGCTGCGGCATGGCGCTTGTAATCGTTGCCACATGCTTAGCTGTCCAGCGCAGGCGGACGCCGCCACTGCGCCCGTCATCGACGCCATGTTCCGCCGGATGTGCGAACTCGGGGCATCAGACCTTCATCTCAGTTCCGCGATGCCGCCGCTCGTCCGCAAGGATGGCGAGATGCGCCTGCTCCACGACGACGGGACGGCGCTGAGCGCTGAAGCCGTGTCGCGGCTGCTGATGGAGATCACCCCGGCGAAGAACCGCGAAGAGTTCCAGGCGCGCCACGATTCCGACTTTGCTTACGAGATCGCCGGGCTGGCGCGCTTCCGCGCGAATATCTTCATGGACCGCCTCGGCATCGGCGGCGTCTTCCGCGTGATCCCCTCCGAGATCCTCACCGCTGAGCGCCTCGGACTCTCGCCCCACGTCCTGAATCTCTGCAATCTCAAGAAGGGGCTCGTCCTCGTCACCGGCCCTACCGGATCGGGAAAATCGACGACGTTGTCGGCGATGATCGATTACGTCAACCGCACGCGCGCCGATCACATCATCACCATCGAAGACCCGATCGAGTTCGTACACCCGAACCAGAAGTGCCTGATCAACCAGCGCGAAGTGCACACGCATACGCGCTCGTTCAAGGACGCGCTGAGGGCGGCGCTGCGCGAGGATCCGGACGTCATTCTCGTTGGCGAGCTGCGTGACCTCGAGACGATCGCGATCGCCATCGAGACCGCTGAAACCGGACACCTGGTGTTCGGCACGCTGCATACGACCACCGCGGCGTCGACCGTGGATCGTGTCATCGACCAGTTCCCAACCGATCGCCAGGCGCAGATCCGCGTGATGCTGTCCGAGTCGCTGCGCGGCGTCATTGCGCAGACCTTGTGCAAGAAGATCGGCGGCGGACGTGTCGCGGCGCTCGAAGTGCTGATCGCCAACGGCGCGATCAGCAACTTGATACGCGAGGGGAAGACCTTTCAGATCGGCTCGATGATGCAGGTCGGACGCGCCCAGGGGATGGTGACCTTGAACGATGCGCTCGCCGAACTCGTTCGCAAGGGTCTCGTCACGCCCGAGGAGGCGCTGCTCCGGGCCGTTGATAAGAACGGACTCGACGTCCTGCTGAAACGGAAATAGCGGCGAGAGGCCCGAGTATGAGCAGCTCGCGCGCCAGCGCGAGCGCGTTGCGAGTCCAGAAGCCCGGGGTCCAGTAGCGCCGATCGACGGCGTTGAAGAGGTCCAGGCCCGAGACGTAGAAGACATCCGACACCGGCCAGAGCGCCAGCACCCCACGCGGGGTCGAGGAATCGGCCCCGAGCCAATCCAGCAACACATGTGAGGCGTAGGCGAGCGCCACTGCGGCGGCCGTGCGCCAGCTCTCGTCTCGTCGCGCGCGTAGCGCGAGCAGCACCGCCGCGCCGGCGAAGACCAGTACGGCCGCCCCGACGCTATGGGTCGGGCCGCGATGCTGGAGCGGCAGGACGAAATCGAGATCCGGCAGCGTGCCGGCGACAGCACACACGGCCGCGAGGCGCCAACCCGGCCGGCCCGAGACCAACGCGCCGACCGCCATTCCTCCCAGCGCGTGACCAATCGGCGACGGCATCGATCGATGATGTCACAGGCTCCCACCTCTCAGCTTTTGCGCACCCGGTCCTTGCGGGTGCTGCAGAGCCTGCAGCGCCAGGCAGTCCAGGGCGAAAGTGCCTGATGCTCCTAAGCCACGCTGCTGCAGCGAGATATGAGCCTTCCATGCACAGTATTTCGCTTGACTTTCGCCGCGGCACGACCCTATCATCACCACGCTCCGTCACCACGGCTCGCTATGACCTGTCCTGTCACACCGATGCGGGATAGTGAGAATCATGAGAGTCGAACCCCGGAACCGTATCGGAGCACTAACAAGGAGCGTTATGCCGCCAGTTGAAGAGCGAAGCGACCGCAATGACCGTGAGCGCGTGAAAGCCATCGAAGCCGCGGTCGGCCAGATCGAGAAGCAGTTCGGCAAGGGTTCGATCATGCGTCTCGGGGGGAAAGACAGTGTCATCCAGGCGATCCCGTCGATTTCGACCGGCTCGGTCAGCCTGGATTACGCGCTGGGTATCGGCGGCGTTCCGCGCGGCCGCGTCATCGAGATTTTCGGCCCGGAATCCTCGGGTAAGACTACGCTGACCCTTCAGATCATCGCCGAGGCACAGAAGCTGGGCGGGATGGCAGCGTTCGTCGACGCTGAACACGCCCTCGACGCGCAGTACGCCCGCAAGCTCGGGGTCGACCTCGAGAATCTCCTCGTGTCGCAGCCCGACAACGGCGAGCAGGCGCTCGAGATCGTCGAGGTCCTGGTCCGCTCGAACAGCGTTGACGTGGTCGTGGTCGACTCAGTCGCCGCGCTGGTACCGCGCGCTGAAATCGAAGGCGAGATGGGTGAAGCCCAGATGGGCCTGCAGGCGCGCCTCATGTCCCAGGCGCTCCGCAAGCTAACCGGCGTTGTCGCTAAGTCGAAGACGAGCCTGATCTTCATCAACCAGCTCCGCGAGAAGATCGGCGTCATGTTCGGTAATCCCGAAACGACCACCGGCGGTCGCGCGTTGAAGTTCTACTCGTCGGTTCGGATCGACATCCGCCGCATCGGCGCGATCAAGGACGGCGATCAGGTCGTCGGCGGCCGCACCCGCGTGAAAGTCGTCAAGAACAAGGTGGCGCCGCCGTTCCGCGAAGCCGAGTTCGACGTCATGTACGGCGAGGGCATCTCGAAGGAAGGCGACCTCCTCGATCTCGCGGTCGAGCGCAAGATCGTCGATAAGAGCGGCACGTGGTTCGCGTTTGCCGGCGAGCGTCTCGGCCAGGGGCGCGAGAACGTCAAGCAGTTCATGAAAGACAACCCCGCCATCACCAAGACGATCGAGCAGAAGGTTCGCCTCGAACTGGGTCTGATCAAGGAAGAGACGGCGGCGGTCTAGTCCCGCACGGTCCGGGCGGGAGCCGTCAGGCTCCTACCGGACTGGCTTCACCACGAACAACACTTCCCCTTCCCGCATCAGGCCGAGCTCTTTGCGGCCCACGTCTTCGATGGTGGATGGGTCCTCAGACAAACGGCGGGCCTGCTCACGCAGCCCGCCGTTCGTGCTTTTCAGGCGCACCAAGTCGGCGTGCGCTGCCGAGTACGCGCGCTGTGCCTTCCGCATTTCCGCCACTCCCCTGTCGCCGAACACCGCGTCCACGAAGACGACGAGCGTCACCACCAGCAAGCCCCGCCGCAACCACGGATTATCCCGGCGGCGTCGCGGCAGCGGCGTGAAGTTGATGTCCGATGCGTCGGTCATTCAGGGTTCCGCGAAAAGTACCAAACGTGCAAACAAAGTACAAGTCCAAAGTACCAAGGTCGGAAGAGAAGTACAAGCCCAAACACGGAGTCCACGGAAGGAACGGATTTTTTTAGAAAGGGGGAGAGCGGCGGGCAACTCGCGCCGAACGGAGTGAAGTGAGAAAGCGCCCGCGGCCGCAAGCGAGGACCGCAGGGCCGAGCGCGCAGTAAGGAGGCACGCCAGTGCGTCCGAACGAAGTGATAAATGGTGCCGAGGGCTGGAATCGAACCAGCGACACCAGCATTTTCAGTGCTGTGCTCTACCGACTGAGCTACCTCGGCACGCCCGTACGACGCTCGGCAGAACACCAATCATAGCAGCCACCGCTGACTCGGAACAAGCATGCTGTTTTGGAATGCCGTGGAATCCGTATCATCCGTGTGTCCGTGCAATCCGTGTTTGTCTCCGTGGATTCAGTGTGTCCAGTAGTAGGCGCGGCCCTGGCTCCAGTTCACAGCGAAGACGAGTCCTGCGGTTCGCGCCGGATAGGCGCGTAGGCCCGTCGCCTGGATGCGTTCGGCGTCGAGCGTTCCGCGGAGGATCACCGGCCACCACTCGATCCGCCCCGGGATCGTCATTTCGGTTCCAGCGAACGAGATTTCGTCGGGCTGCAGGATGGAACGGAGCGCCACGGCGTCAGCTTCGCGAAAGTTGAACAAGCCCCATCGCTCGGACCCGTCAGTCGCATAGGCGGCGCGGAGCTCGTAGGCACTGGGCGGCAGCATCGCCGGTACGAGTCCCTTCTCGACTGCGCCGGCGCTTCTCGCCTCGGCGAAACTCGCGTACGTTGCGGTGTTAACCGAAGGGCCTGCGCACCCGGTCAGCAACGTCACGGCAAGTCCGACCAGGGCTAGGCGAGCTTTTTCCATGTCAGCGAGTGCTTCACGAGGGCACCGCCCTTGGCGACCTCGGTCGAGAGGACGAGAAACTCGCGATCGAAGCGCATGCGGCGCACCTGGTCGCCGCCGACCCATCCCGGATTCAGCGCACCGTCGACATGGTGCACGACGGTGTCGCCCGCGGCGTTGACCTCGTAGGTGCCGAAGTAGGCGATGTAGCCGGCATACGCCGAACGAACCTGCTGCGCGCCCCACTCGCCAGGCGCCACCTCGCTGCGGCCCGGACGCATCACCTGCCCGGCCATGTGGCCATGTTCGTCGTAGCTGAGACGTCCGACGGCATTCCCATACGGCTTGCCGTGTGAGCCGTCCGGGTTCTCGGTGATATACGACACGAGGGTCCAGCTGCCTACTAGTTGCTTCATCGGGTTGGAACGCTCGGGCTCAGCCATGCGCCGTACAGCTCTGGCCTGCGGTGCTGCAGAAACAGTTGATGGGCGTGCGAATCGCGCGTGGTCGAAAGTTCGACGTCCGCGGTGAGGATGGTGTCTTCCATTGCCGGGGCCCGCGCGATGACTCGACCATCAGGGGCGCAGACGTATGACTCGCCTCCGAAGGTGATGCAGTCTTCCGCCCCGACGCGATTGCACAACGCGACGAAATAGCCGTTCTGAAAGGCCGCGACCTGCATCTCCGCTTCGTAGAGACCCTCCGGCCATTCACCGATCGCACCGGCTTGCGGTACGACGACGAGATCGGCGCCGCCGAGCGCGAGCGCGCGCATGTATTCGGGATAGTGACGGTCGTAACAGATGGCCACGCCGATGTTCCCGGCCCTGGTGCGATATACCGGCGCCCCGGTGTCTCCTGGCGTGTAGTAGCCCTGCTCGTGAAAGCACGGGTAGTCGGTGATGTGGATCATCCGCGTCGTGCCGAGCAGCGATCCGTCCGCGTCAATCACCGGCGAGGCGTCATACGCGCGATCACCATCACGCTCGTAGAGATTCAGGATCACGACGACGCCAAGGTCGCGTGCCTTCGCCGCGAACCTGTCGGTGATCGGGCCGGGGATCGTCTCCGCCAGGGTCAGGTAGTCGCTACCGGCCTTGTGCTGCGGATGAAAGCGCTCGAAGGCGAGCTCGGCAAACACAACGACCTCCGCGCCATCACGTGCGGCACGCTCGAGCGCGGCGAGGCCGCGAGCGACGTTGGACGACTTGTCGAGCTCCGCATGTTGCTGCACCAGCGCAATCCGCATCCTCCAACGCTATCACGCAACTTCCCACCTCCTGGCGAGGACGCGTGCTGACCAGAGCAACGTCAGCGTCAGTCCCGTCAACACCAGCACCTGCGGCCACAGCGCCACGAGCGGCGCGTCGCGCCAGAACACCTTCAGGTATCCGTCGAGCGCCCAGCCATTGAATGTCAGCAGCCCACCCTTCTGCATCGTCTCGCTCATCATTGAGCGTGGGAACATGCTGCCCCCGAGCGCGGACATCGTCAGGATGAGGATCGTCGAAAAGCCGGAGAGCTGGGCGCGGCTGCGAGCGAGGGTCGCGAGCACGAGTCCGAGCGCCGCCGCTGCCGCCGCGGTGACGCCTGTCATGACGAGAAAGCCGGGGATGTGCGAGAGCAGCGGCAGGTCGAAGACCAGCCACGCCCAGGTGAACATCACGGTCAGCTGCAGCGATCCGATCAGCACCAGGAACAACCACTTGCCGAACAGCAGCGAGGACATCGACAGCCGGGTCGAGAGCAGGCGCTCGAAGGTGCCGGCCTCCACCTCCTCCAGCAGCGTGGCGCCGGCGCCCGCAACGCAGGAGAACAGCAGGAACATCACACCCACGCCGGCCGCGTAAAAGGAGACAGTGGACCCCTGGCGCGTATCGCTCTTCATCACATCGACAATCTCGGTCGCCAGGCCCATGGCGCCCTGGGAGCCGGACCCGCCGCCGGTCGCCTGCGCCCGTGCCTTGAGCTGCGGCATCCATACATCGACGGCGGCGCGCTGTTCAGGCGTCAGCGCGCCCGCATTAGCTTCGAACTGTTGCATCCCGCCCTGCATCATGAGATCCGGTGCCGCCGTCATCGTAACCTTCTGCAACAGGCCCATGACCACTTGCGGGGCGACCGGATCGGACACGTCGGCGAGCAGCTGCACTTTTGCATCGGCCGCCGTGCCGGCCATTCCAAAACTCGCGCCGAGCCCCGCCGGCAGCACAACGGCGACCGGAACCGTGCCGGCGCGAACCAATCCTTCAGCCGCGCGCCGGTCGAGAAGCGCGTCACTCCCGGGGGTGGTCGTTCGCGCCCTCAGCCCTGTTTCATTCTGCAGACCTGCAACGATCCGGCGGGTCAGTTCGGATTGGTCCTCGTCCACAACCGCGACCCCGATTCGCGCCGTGCCGGAACTCGGTCCGCGGAATACCGTCACGAAGATCGAGAAAAACAGGATCGGCAACACGAACGTCAGCGCCTGCGCGACGCGGTCGCGTTTCAGGTTCAACCAGGAGCTCCGAAGCAACGTGGTGATCATTCGCGCAAATCCCTTCCGGTGAGATGGATGAAGACTGTCTGGAGACTCGGGCCGCGCACTTCCACGTCGTCGACGAGCGATCCCGAGGCACGGACTCGCTCGAGCAGGGGCGGCAGCCCGGTGGCGACGTCCCGCATGCGGGAGGTTTCGATGCTTCCGTCGGCGAGACGAAGCGTGACAAGACGATCCCTGCCTACTGTCTGCTCGACGAGCTCTGAGAGGGTGCCCTCAGCGATGACGCGGCCATGATCGATGATCACCGTGCGGTTACACCGCGCTTCGGCTTCCTCGAGGTGGTGCGTTGTCAGCAGCAGCGACACCCCCTGGCCGGTCAGCGCCGCGAGCATGTCGTAGATGCGGTCGCGGCTTTGCGGATCAACGCCGACCGTTGGCTCATCGAGCAGCACGACACGCGGACGATGAACGATTCCACAGGCGATGTTCAGGCGTCGGCGCATGCCGCCGGAATAGTTCTCCACCTGGTCGCTCGCTCGACTCGATAGCCCGGTGTGCTCGAGCGCCCAGTCAACGTTCTCGGTAAGGGTCGCACCCGAGAGACCCTGGAGCGCGCCGAATACATTGAGGTTCTCGCGCGCCGACAGCCGCCGATAGAGGGCAATCTCCTGGGGAACAATGCCGAGCTCGGCCCGCGTCGATCCAGCAACGACCGCTGTGCCGAACAGACTGATGTCGCCGGCATCGAGACGTGTCCGGCCGGCAATCGCCCGAATGACTGTCGTCTTGCCCGCCCCGTTCGGACCGAGCAGGGCGAGGAGTTCGCCCTGGCGCAGCGTGAAGCTCGCGCCATCGAGGGCCTTGACCGAACCGAATGCCTTCCGGGCGCCGGTGACTGTGAGCACGTCCATGCGCGAACTTTACGCGCATCTTTGCCGAGCTGTTCTCGCGTTCCGGTGAACGGCGGCGTTTGTGCGGTCGCTGGCCCCTACGTGGCGCCCTTGTCCTTGAGATGCCGGTTCAAGGCCTTCGTCATGACCTTGCTGCGCCGCTTTTCCTCGAGAATCGCCCGCGCATCCTTCTGCTTGACCTGCTGTGCACGCTCGGTTTCGAGCTTGTAGTAGCTCGCGAGGCGCTCGGACGTGAGTTCGCCAGACGCTACAGCGGCACGGACCGCGCAGCCCGGCTCGCGCAGGTGCCGGCAGTCACGAAACCGGCACGCGGCCGCCAGCGCATCGACGTCGGTGAAGGCGTCGCCCAGTGCTTCGCCGGAATCCCACAGCTGCAGTTCGCGCATTCCGGGTGTGTCGATGAGGATGCCGCCGTCTTCGAGCAACACCATCTGACGCGACGTACTGGTGTGGCGGCCGCGGCTGTCAGTGATGCGCACGTCCTGCGTCCGCAATAGATCGTGGCCGACAAGCCGGTTGGCAATCGTCGACTTCCCGACACCCGACGAGCCG
>JACDDJ010000711.1 GCA_013817065.1 Acidobacteriota bacterium | reverse complement strand
GTCTAGGGCCGCACAGATCTCTCGGATGAAACCCATGGCATCAGCGCCTGCGAGCTGCGGGCGGGCGGCGCGTGCCCGCTGGAGGAAAAGGTCGAGCGCCGCGCCCGCCCCGTCGATCGAGAGCGGGCCGAGTTCCACTTGGTGCTCCCCGCGAAGGCGCAGCGGTGAGCGGCTCGTCACCACGACCGTCAGCGTCGGGCACATTGCGAGAAGGTCCGCGATAATCGGGGCGGCCCTCGCGAGGTGCTCAAACGTGTCCAGCACGAGCAGCGCCGGCCCGCTCGACAGTCGGCTCCGAATCGCCGCCATCACGTCGACTGAATCGGGCTGGACCCCCAGAGCTGTGCCGATGGCATCACGGACATGCGCAGGGTCGTCAACGGGAGCGAGATCGACGAAGTGAACGGCGTTGCCGAAGGCAGCGTCTTCCGAACGCGCGAGCTCGAGCGCCAGCCGCGTCTTTCCGATGCCGCCGGGACCGAGGATCGTCGCCAAGCGCACCTCCGGCCGTCGCACGAGATCACGAACGGCGGCGAGCTCCTCGTCGCGGCCGAGCATCCCGGTCATCGGCTGCGGGATGGCCGCCGTTATGCTTTCCTGGACCGCCGCGTGGCGACGCGTCGGGCGGGCCGTCCGGACGAACTCCAGGAACTCGCCTCGGTGGATGCCGAGCGCCTCCGCCAGGGCGCGAGCGGTCGATGGATAGACCGACGAGCGTAGGCCTCGCTCGAGATCACTGATGGTCCTCTCGCTGACTCCCGCGCGCTCCGCGAGCTCGGCCTGAGTCAGCCAGGCGGACTCGCGTAGGCGCCGGACGCGGTCCCCGAATGAGCTCATGGCCGGCGAGGAGATCGCATGCGGCGGCGATGGAAGCCCCGTCCATGCAACTCGGTGGGCAGACGGTGAGTTTCTGTCATGGTCATCGGACTGCGGTGAGGAGATTCTGCATCGGTCCACATGTTCGCAACCAGGAGCAAGAAGATGTCAGAGCTCGACAACAAGGCACTCGTTCGGCGGTACTACGACGAGGTTCTCAACCAGGAGCAGCTTTCAGTGCTGGATGAGATTGCCGCCCATGATTACCTGGAGCATGATCCGCTTCCTGGCCAAGGGAACGGCCGTGATGACCTCAGGGCGCGGGTCGAGATGCTGCGTGCGGCGTTCAAGCCGCAGTTCTCGATCGAGGACATTATTGCCGAGGGCGACCGCGTCGTGATCCGCTGGACGTCCGAGGGCACTCACGTAGGCGAGTTCATGGGGATCCCTCCAACGGGAGCGCGGTATCGGATTGCAGGCATCGACGTTCATGCAGTACGCGGCGGTAGGATGGCCGAGCACTGGCACGTGGTCGATCAGCTTTCGCAGCTGCAACAGCTCGGCGTGATTCCGCGGCCGGATCCCGCGACTGCGTGACGGAGCGCGCGTCTTCAGCAGTCCGTTGGTGCAGGCGGATAGCCGGTGACCGTACAACCGCTGCGATTTCGATCGGTGCTTGCAGCTTCCGAGCACTACGGTTGAGTCAGTGTCGCCCACCATAACGACCACTAGGCGCGCCGGGAGTGCTTCTTGCACCGGGGACCGAAGTCGAAGGCGGAAAGCACATGCACTATCGGGCGCTCGGCCACACACAGATCCAAGTATCCGAGGTTGGCTTCGGCTCTTGGGCAATAGGCGGAGATGCGTGGGGCCACGTCGACGATGCCGAGTCGCTTCGCGCCATCCATCGGGCGCTCGAACTTGGCGTCACCTTCATCGACACGGCCGATGTCTACGGGAACGGACGCAGCGAGACCCTCGTAGGGAAGGCGATCGCCGGACGACGCGACGCCGTGGTCGTTTCCACTAAGGGTGGGTTGATGGGTCACCATCGCGACCCCGATCGCGAGCCGGTCTACGACCGTCCGGAGAAGGTCCTTGAAGCGTTCGACGCTAGTCTGCGGCGCCTAGGAACGGACTACATCGACGTCTACTGGTGCCACATCTGGTGGGACAAGCCCGAAGAGACCGAATCATTCCTTGTCGCATTTGAAACCCTGAAGCGGGCAGGCAAGGTTCGTGCGGTCGGCGTATCGACGGACACCATCGACCACATCCGGCACTTCGCCCGTGATCGGGTGATCGACGCTGTGCAATTCGACTACTCCGTCCTGAACCGCTCGCCCGAGGCGGATATCCTTCCGTTCATCGCGGAGCATGGCCTCGGGGCGGTCGTCCGAGGTCCTCTTTACAAGGGACTGCTAAGCGGCAAATTCACGAGCGTCACGACGTTCGCTGAGGGAGACATCCGACACGAATGGCCGTCACAACCGTCGTTTCAGACGAACCTCGACAAGGTCGAGCGCCTGGGCACGGTCGCTGGGCGAGATCGCAGCGTGACTGAGTTGGCCCTCCGCTTCGTGCTCAGCAATTCCGCCGTTTCCGTGGTTATTCCGGGCGCCAAGACGGTCGGTCAGGTCGAGCAGAACGTGCGAGCATCGATACGCCCGCTTCTATCCGCGGAAGATCTGTCAGCGATTGACGGCATTGCGGCGGCGGATGGAGGCCCATTGTGACGCCGTCGGGAAGCAGGCGAATGTCCGCCGTCGGGCTCCGCCGCGCCGGCGCACGATAGGATACGTCCGCTTGCTAGTGCGCCCGGGCGGGCTCCCTGGCGTAGTTTCCGACCGTGCGAATGCAGCGGAAACGCTTTCACGACGCCGTCGATGTGCGGCGTTTTCCCCACGGTCGCGTCGACGTCGTCGAGTTAGATGATGTCGTCGGAAGGATGACCTATGAGCCGGGCTGGCGCTGGTCGACCGACATCAAGCCCATCGCCGGCACCGAGTGGTGCACCTATCAC
>JACDDJ010000710.1 GCA_013817065.1 Acidobacteriota bacterium | reverse complement strand
CTGCACGCGGTCCTCGATCAGGCCGCGCGCCGAGAGCATCAGGATCGGCAGGTCGGGTTGTCTGCCGCGCACCGCCGCGCAGACGGCGAATCCGTCCATCCCCGGCAGCATGATGTCGAGAATGATCAGGTCGTAACGGGCCGCCTCGGCCATGCGAACGGCCGTCTCGCCGTCGCCGGCGACATCCACCGCGAACTGATCCTCGAGCAGTCCCTTCCGAATGAAGGCGGCCAGTTTCGGCTCATCTTCCACCACCAGCACGCGCATGGAGGATGGTAACCGGGTCCGCCTTCCGAAACGACGCCTTACTGCTTCCCGGTCTTCGAGGGAACGTCGGCTGTGACGCCGACCGTAATGACTTTCGCGATGAAGGACGCCTTATCGGAGGCGACCACCATGACGACCCGGGTGCCCTCCTTCACGTCCGTCAGTTTGACCGCCGTCTTGCCCTTGAGGACCTTTGTCTTCGCGTTGACCGTGACGGTGATCTGTTTCCCATCGGTGGTCTTCATCATCACGTGATCAGGTGCGACCATCGTGACCGTTCCCATCAGCTTGTGGTCGTGACCTTTATGCGCCAGGCCAATAGCCGGGGTGGCCAGCCCGAGTGCCAGTGCGAGGACGAGGATGCGGTATGTCATCTGCCAGGTTCCCTTCGATTTGGTGTCACTTCAGAATACGACGGCCCCCGAACGCCCGGATTAAATTGCATTCACGATCGATCGGGTTCGGTTTCCTGGGGAAGCGCTGGCGCTAGCATGGGAGACATGGTCCAAGCGAGGGATGTTCCGGAGGCTGGATGAAGGCGTGGCTGCGGCCGATTCAGTCCGCCGTGGTTGTTGTGTCGGTGGTTGCGGCCAGTGCAGCAGCCGGGCAGCACGACAACCATGCTGCGCCGAGCCAAGCCGCAGGCGGCCAATCAGCATCGTGTACGCAAGGCGCAAAGGACGCACTCTCCATGGCCGAGCGGCGCCGGTCCACGACCGGTTCGTCGTCGAATGCCGAGCTGCGCCGGCGCGTCGAACGGCTCCGGCAGACCGTCGACGCCGTGACGGACAGCCTCCGGCCGTGCACCACAGGCCCGGTCGCCGGCGAGGCGCCGGCGCCCGCCGCTCAGCAGCGCGAGCCGGCAACCGCACGAAAGCGCGCGCCGTCGGCGAGTGAGACGCTACCGGTCGCGGCCGATCAGGCGCCGACGGCGATGGACCATTCGAAGATGGAGATGGGCGCAACGGATCCGGGCTCCATGACAAAGGGTGATCCGAAGCTTCCGTACATGCCCGCAGAACGAGTGATGGATCCGGCGTGCCCGACGGCCGACTTTGCCGCGGCGCCGAAGGCCGTCTTCAACCGCAGGATCTACTACTTCTGCTCTCCGCAGGATCGCGACGAGTTCCGGAAGGATCCGGCGGGATATTTGAAGAAGCACCCGCGAGGGTAGCGTTCCTGGAAAGGACAGCTTGTGAAGTCAGTCGTGAAAGCGCTGCTCATCCTCGCAGGAATCGGCCTCACTGTCGGACTCGTCCTGTTTTTCGTGATCACGTCGCGAGGCATCAGCGCCCGAGCCGAGCCAGGCGCGTTCGAGACGACAGTCGCCAGGACGATGAGGAGTTTCGCGGTGCCGCGAGGCGAGCGGGATCGGTCGAATCCCGTCGCCTACAGCGACGAGGTGTTCGGGGAAGGGAAGGCGCACTGGGCGGATCACTGCGCCGCCTGCCACGCCAACGATGGCAGCGGCGAGACCGCGATCGGGCTGGGCATGTATCCCAAGCCGCCTGACATGAGGCTGCCGGAGACCCAATCGCTCAGCGATGGTGAGCTGTTCCACATTATCGAGAACGGCATTCGTCTGACCGGCATGCCGGCGTGGGGCGACGGCACTCCCGAGACAGCAACGGGCAGCTGGCACCTGGTGCACTTCATCCGCGCGTTGCCGAGGCTGACGCCGGAGGACCTCGAAGAGATGGAGGTACTGAATCCTCGCAGCGCCCAAGAGGTCCGCGACGAGCTCGAGATGCAGCGCTTTCTGGAGGGCGGCGGGGACCCGCCGCGCAAGCCGCAGCCGACGCACAAGCACGGTGGCTGACTGTCGGCGGCAGGCCCGGAGAGCCGATGGGACGTCCCAGTCTCCGATTTGTCTTCGGCGTGACGGCGCTCAAGCTGAACGACGTCTGAACACCGCGTTCACGTTCCGTTCAGCCACACATGTATACGCTGGCTCGGTCTCGATCACGCCATGATTCCATTCTCGCCATCCATGCGTAGACTCGCGCTGACGGTGCATGTCGTGGCCTCGGTCGGCTGGCTGGGCGCCGTTGTCGTCTTCCTGGCTCTCGCCGTCATCGGCCTGACCAGCGGCGATGTGCCGACTGTGCGCGGCGTCTATCTGGTGATGGAGCCGGCCGCGTGGTTCGCGCTCGTGCCGCTGGCGCTGGCGTCGCTCCTGACCGGGATCCTCCAGTCGCTGGGCACCCCGTGGGGCGTGCTGAAGCACTATTGGGTGCTTTTCAAACTGCTGATTACAATCGCGGCCACCATCATCCTGCTGATCTACATGAAGACCTTCAGCCTGATGGCGCGCGCTGCGGCAGACTCGACTATCGATCTCGCCTGGGTACGAAACCCGTCCCCCGCCCTCCATTCGGTTCTCGCCCTGATGGCGCTGCTGGTCGCGACGACGCTGGCCGTATACAAACCCGGCGGCATGACCGGGTACGGACTCCGCAAGCACCGTGAGCTGCGTCAACGGTCGGGCTGAACTCCCGACTTGAAGTCGAACCCTTGCTTCAGACCTTGTACGAGCGGACCCCATTTGACGGGCGTCTTTTGTCGTACAAAATG
>JACDDJ010000709.1:1256-2842 GCA_013817065.1 Acidobacteriota bacterium | reverse complement strand
ACGCTGATGTATGACGCGAAGGGACGTCGTGCCGACGAGGTCCATCGCTGCGCGGTGCGCGTGCAGAACGGTGAGCTCGTCGACATGACCGGTCCTGACGTGTTCGAGCGCCCGCCAACCGCCACCGTCAAGCCGGCTCCCCGACCGCGTCGCGTCGCCGGCGATAGCGGTTCGACCGAGTAGCCGTGCTAAACTTCTTGTTTCACGGCCGGCGCAACCGCGCCTCCGTGTAGTTGCAATCGGCAATCGGCATCGCTTCTCGCCGATGTGCACTCGGCAATCGTCAATTCCGTGCGGTGGGTGTAGCTCAGTGGCAGAGCGCCGGACTGTGGCTCCGGAAGTCGCGGGTTCGAACCCCGTCATCCACCCCAAACCTTCCCAACCTGCTGTTCCCGTAGGTCGCTGCGTCGGGCGATATGCACGCGGCCGCACCGCCGCGACTAACTCATCGTCCGGGCCAGCGGAACTCCGCGACGAGGCCGAGGTGGTCTGACGGAGCCGCGTCACCCGGAGTCACGATTCCAAAACGGCTGATCGAGATCGGCAGGAAATATGCCGGCGCCCACACGTAATCCGGGCGCTTCCACACATTGCCTTCAGGGACCCCGCAGCCGGCGCGATTGGTCATGCCGGTGAAGCCTTCGGCGCTGCCGTGAAGCAGCGGCCAGGCGTCGGAGTATCCGGCGGCGCGAAGGTGAGTCAAACCGGCATTGGTTGGATGGTGTCCGCACACCGGCCCCGCCGCTTCCCACGTGTTCAGGTCGCCGATGAGGACGTGCAGGCCGGTGCCGCGTCGCTGCAGGAACTCCACCGTCTGCCGGGCCTGACGGTCGTAACTGGCGGCGAGGCGGGCTGTGTATTCAGTCTGCGTCAGCGTCCGTGGCGCGTCTGCGAACCAGTGCGACGAGAACACCTCGAGCGAAACTGAGCACTCGGCGTTGAGACACACAGGCACGCGCAGCACCCACATCGTGTCAGCCGAGTTCGTATTGAGGGAGGTGTCGAGCTGGACCCACTCCTCGGCGCCAGCAAAGCCGTGGCGCGCGACAACCGCGGTACCGTTGCGTTCGCTGGTATTTGCCTTCCAACCGAGTGCCTGTCGAACGTTCTTCGGCGACGCACAGAGCCATGCCTCGGTGACGGTGAGAGCAACGACCGAGGGATCGGCGAGCGCGGCTCGCAGGTGCTGCTGAACAAAGCCCACACCCCATGCATTCATCGGCTGTGACGGGTCGGTGCAGTTCATGTTGTCGGTGAAGAGCACCGGCCGCCCCGCGAAACCAGGTTCGCCTCGGCCCGACTGCAGGTTGAATGTTGCGAGTTTGAAGGACGGGAGTTTCGGCTGGTTCTCGACGGTGATATGGCGGCTCCCGATCCCCTGCGCCCTGCCGCTGCTGTCGATCGCAACCCAGGAGAGGGTGTGCACGCCGTCCGACAGGCTACGAGTGTCGAGCCGGAAGTGACCTACGGCACCGTTGGAGTTGCTGTAGCCCGGGAACAAGGACGCAATGTCAGCGCGGTAGTGATTGTAGGAGGGGCGCCCGACGGGGACGTTGTCGACGTACACCGTGATCGTAGAACCGTCA
>JACDDJ010000709.1:0-1246 GCA_013817065.1 Acidobacteriota bacterium | reverse complement strand
GGCTGACGGGCGAGTACCCAACCGAAGTTGTCCACGACGCCTGCGACGACTGCGCCCTGGGCGGGCGTGTCGATCGTCCCGAACGGCACACCGCTCCCTGTATTCGTGGCGGTGATCGTCCGCTGTCCAAGAACGGTCTCGGTTCCGGCGTTATCCTGCGCTATCGCGTAGATCGTGAACGCCCCGTTACCGCCGTTCGGCAACATGTTGGTGAGGAGCATGTAGCCCCATCCCGCACGTTCTCTCAGCGGATATTGCGGGTACGCACTGGCGACGTCCGGCCTCGCACCGTTGACGAACGTCGCATCGCCGACAAACACGAGACCTCGCTCGCCCGTCGCTTCGCCAGCTATCGCGCTGCGGTAAATCCGGACGGCGTCGACGCTCATGTCACCGAGCGCCCACCCGGTCACCGCCATCTCGCCGCTGACGACCGCGCCGTGGCCCGGCGTATCCATCGTCCCGAGCGGTGCCGATGGCGCGAGCGCTTCGCCGGTCGCGTCGATCGATGAGCCGTTCTGAAAGACGAGCAACAGTAGCAGGATGAAAGGGAGGCCGACGCGGCCCAGGAGTGACGACGAATGTAGGTGCACGGTGGGCCTCGTCTGCGGAGCGTGTGTCGCTCCGATCTGCCATCCACTGTGGCGGGACGAAGCCAGGGTCGTCAAGCTCAGGAGCTATGGTCGAGTCGCCCCAGCGTAGACTGCGCTGATCCTGTAAAGCGGGTCCTGGCGACGTTCATCTACTCGTTCGTGGCCGGGGTCTTTCCTCTCCTGAACGTCGAGGCCTATCTGCTCGCGTTCTTCGGCGTTCCGCCGCTTTATGTCGGGAGCATCGCGGCCGGTGCGCTACGCGACTTAGGTCCGGCAGAGTTACAATTCCGGCTGATCTCCAGAACAAATCGAGACAGGGCCGACCGCTGGCCAGGAGGGTTCGCGTGGACCATCAGGATGTGGAGCGCATCGCGCGTGCGGCGCTGAGGGAGCTTGGATTGCCGAAACCCGAGCTGACGATCGAGCAGGTGGCCGGTCAGCCGGGACAGTGGCGGATCGACATCCACGGCAACCGCCAGGGACCCGGAACGCTGAAGATCAGATGCGGCGAGGGCAGCACGGCCCAGTGGGTACGCAGTCAGATCATCGATCAGTACACCGCATAGCGGTGTACTGATCGATGATCAACTACCAACTACCAAATCCCAATAACTTCCAATTTGGTCTATGGCGTTGGGCGTTGGGAGTTTGCC
>JACDDJ010000114.1 GCA_013817065.1 Acidobacteriota bacterium | reverse complement strand
GGATGTTGAACGGCAGCCCGCTCTCTTCGATATACCGGCGAACGGATTCCGACTTCTGCGCCACCACCGCGACGATCTGTGCGCCGAGCGCCTCGTAGTCTTTTGCGTGTCGTGCCAGTTCACCGAACCGGCTTCGGCAGTTCCGTCACCACGTGCCGCGATGGAACGCGAGCAGCACCGTCCCCTTCGCCAGGAAGTTGGCGAGCGATTGCAGCTCGCCCTTCTGGTTCGGCAGTGTGAATGAAGGCGCAATGGACAGGGAAGACGGATGGCTCATGGTTGGCGTGCGTTCTAGCCTAGAACAGTTTCACGTCGACGAGTTCCCCGGCTTCGACGATGTCGGTCTGCGCAGGGATCTCGATGTAGCCATCCGCGAGCGACATGCTCGTGATGTCGCCGGACGCTTTGAACGCCGGCACCGCGGTGCCGTTCTCGATCCGCACCGTGTAGAACTGGTGCCGGCCCGTCGTCGAGACTACGCGTCGCGCCAGCGGCGCCGTCACAATCTGCGGCCTGAACTCGGGCAGCCTGGCCATCCGCCGCAGCATCGGCAGCAGGAGCATGTAGGCGTTCGACAGACACGAGGTCGGGTAGCCGGGCATCCCGAAGACAGGTGTCGTGCCGACGCGTCCGAAGACCGTCGGCTTTCCAGGCTTCACCGCGATCCCGAGGAAGATCACCTCGCCGATCTGCTGGATGGCATCAAGTATCAGGTCGCGCTCACCCACCGAACTGCCGCCGGAAAACACCACGATGTCGGCCTCCGCGGCCTGGCGGATGGCGGCGACGAGATCCGGAAGGTTGTCAGGCGCCGGAGGATAGGCGATCGCGATCCCGCCATGTGACTGCACCACGGATGTGATCGTGAAGTGATTGATGTCGTAGATCTGTCCTGGACGCAGCGGCGATCCCGGCTCGATGATCTCGTTGCCGGTCGAGAGGATCGCGACGGTCGGCTTCGCGAACACTTCGACGTCGACCCCGCCGATGGCCGCGAGAGCCCCGACACGGCTGGCGTTGAGGAAATCACCGGCGGCGAGCACCGACTGGCCAGCCGCGATATCGGCTGCCCGCCGTCCGACATGCTGCCGCGGATACACCGGCGTAAAGATCCGCACATCGTCGCCCGCCTTGTCGCTTTCCTCGACCATGACGACGGCGTCGGCGCCGTCGGGCATCGGCGCACCGGTGGCGATCTCGGTGCACTCGCCGCGGGCAAGGCGTTTAGTCGGCACCTCGCCGGTGTAGACCTTCTCGATGCAGCGGAGGATCTTCGGGTCGTAACGGCCGGCGCCGAAGGTGTCTTCGGCGACCACCGCGAAGCCGTCCATCGCAGCGCGATCGAATGGAGGAACGTCCACGGCCGCGACCGCGGCGGCAGCGATGATTCGTCCGGTGGCTTCGCGCAACGGCACGCGTTCGGTCCGCGTCATGGGCGAGGCAGCTTCGAGGACGAGCGCGAGCGCCTCGTCGAGCGGGAGCGTCTCGCGGATCGGCCGCATGCTGGCGTTGCCGCTCCCTGCGCTCATCGGTTCAACTCCCGGACGACGTGGCCGATCTCCGGCAGGATCAGGCGAGTCATGGCGAGCCGGACGGCATGCTCCGAACCCGGCAGTGCGAAGACCGCCGTCCTGCCGATCGTGCCGGCACAGGCGCGCGACAGCATTGCGGCGGCGCCGATCTCCTGGAAACTCAGCGACCTGAAAAGCTCACCGAAGCCGTCGATCCGCTTGTCGAGCATCTGTGAAATAGCTTCGTAGGTGCTGTCGCGCGACGTGATGCCGGTGCCGCCCGTCGTAATGATGACCTGGGCGGCGACGAGGTTGGACCGAATCGCGTCCTGCACCGCTGCGGGCTCATCCTTGACAAGAGCACGCAACCGGATCTCGTGCCCGTTGGCGGCCAGTAGACCGGCAATCACATCGCCGCTGGTGTCGGTCTCCTGGGTCCGCGTATCGCTGATCGTCACGACGATGCACCTGACCGACGACGGGGCGTTCCTGCGATGCTCTTCAGTGGACACCCCGTGATTATATGAGGGCCTTCCAGTCTGCTAGCATCAGACGGATGCTTATCCGGACCCCGGCGGTTGCCGCCATCGCACTCAGCCTTTCGGTCTTGACCATCGCTCAGGCGCCGCGTGCGCTCGACAAGGATGCCGAGAAGTGGGTCCAGTCCACGCTCGGGAAGATGTCGGTGGAAGAGAAGGTGGGGCAGATGATCGTCCCGTCGTTCCAGTCCACGTTCATGAGCACGGACTCGGACGAGTTCGACGCGCTTGTGAAATTGATCCACGAACAGAACGCCGGCGGCTTCCACGTGTTTGGCGGCGCCGAGAAAGTTCCCGGGGTGTTGCTCAATCCGACCTACGGTGCCGTTACGCTGGGTCAGCCGCTCGAGGCCGCGTCGATCCTCAATCGCCTGCAGGCCGTTTCGAAGGTGCCGCTACTCAACACCGCCGACTTCGAAGCGGGCGTTGGTTTCAGGATCGCGGGCGCGACGTCTTTCCCGCGACTGATGGCATTTGGTGCGGCGCGCGATGAGGGACTCGCCGAAGAAGCGGGCCGGATCACCGGTGAAGAGGCGCGTGCGCTCGGCGTCCACGTCAATTTCGCGCCGGTCGTGGACGTCAACAACAACCCGCGCAATCCAGTCATCAATACGCGGTCCTACGGTGAGGATCCGGCGATGGTCGGCCGCCTCGCCTCGGCCTACATCCGCGGGATGCAGGGAGCAGGCGTTGCCGCCACGCTCAAGCACTTCCCCGGGCACGGCGACACCGACGTCGATTCGCATCTCGGTCTGCCGATCATCAAGCATCCGCGCGCGCGGCTCGATCAGATCGAGCTGGTGCCGTTCCGCGCCGGCGTCGCGGCCGGAGCCGACGCGGTGATGACCGCTCACATCGAACTGCCCGAACTCGATCCGGCGCCAAAAACGCCGACGACGCTGAGCGCTCCCATCATCCAGGGCCTGCTGCGCAAGGACCTCGGCTTCGACGGGTTGATCTACACCGATTCGATGGGGATGGCGGGCGTTGCGGCGATCTATACACCCGGCGAAGCCGCGGTCCGCGCGGTGAAGGCTGGCAACGACGTGATCCTGCATTCGCCGGACGATGCGGCGGCGTTCGACGCGGTGGTGGCGGCGGTGAAAGCGGGGGAGATTCCCGCGGCCCAGCTCAATGCGTCCGTGCAGCGGATCCTGCGCGCCAAGGCAAAGGCGGGGCTGCATCGGAACAAGCTCGTGAATCTCGAGCAGGTGTCGGCGATCGTCGGCACGCGCAAGAACCTTGCGGTCGCCGATGCGGTGAGCGAGCGCTCGATCACGCTGCTGAAAGACACGCGCAACCAGGTTCCACTAAGGGCGCCACGCGAAGCGCAGGTCCTTTATCTGTCGGTGCTCGACTTTCCGTCCAACTGGCGGATCGCCGCCCCGAGTCGGACCTTCATTCCCGAGCTGCGCAAGCGCTGGCCGAACGTGACGGCGATTGAGTTGTCGGACCGGACGACGCCAGCGGAGATCGATCTGGTGCGTGCGATGGCGCCGCGGTTCGACGTGGTGATCGCGTCGGTGTTCGTCCGCGCCGGATCAGCCAGCGGCCGCATGGATCTGGCCGAGCCGCTGCAGCGACTGGTCAACGGCTTCAACCGCGGCGACCGTCCATTCGTGACGGTGTTCTTCGGCAACCCGTATGTCGCGATGTATATGCCGGACCTGCCCTCCGTGATGCTGACCTATGACTTCTACGATCGGGCCGAAGCGTCCGCGGTCAAGGCGCTCGCCGGTGAGATCCCGATCGGTGGACGGCTGCCGATCGAGCTGCCTGGGTACGCGAAGGTCGGCGCCGGCCTCGATAGGGCCGCTGGCGCGGCCGCGCCATGGAAAATGGAAAAGGGAAAAAGGTAAAGCGTGCGGCTTCAGCCGCGGTGCTACAAGCCCAGCGCTTTGCCATTTTCCATCTTCCATTTTCCATCGCGGAGCGCCTATAATCGGTGTTTCGCAGATGGACCTGATCGCTGCCGAGCGTGACTGTCCGCCCTAAGCGCCCTTAGCTCAGTTGGATAGAGCGTCTGGCTACGAACCAGGAGGTCGCACGTTCGAGTCGTGCAGGGCGCACCAACCTTTTCACAACCCCCAGCAAATCGACGGTGAGCGTCCCGTCACTGCCCTTCTCCCTCCGTCAGACCCTCTCAGAGTTCGCGTGGCAGACCGCGTGGCACTCTCGCGCCCTCCGTAACCCGAGCGCCTAGTCTTCGGCTTCGTCTACCGGCGGCCGATCGGCGCGCACCGCGCCGAGGAGAAGCTCGATGGTGAACGTTGCTCCGCTGGGCGAGTTTTCGCCCGGCGCTCTCGGTGCGGATCGTTCCGCCGTGCTGTTCGACGATGTGCTTGCAGATGGACAGGCCGAGCCCCAGCCCGCCGACCTGCCGCGTGGTGCTGCTGTCGGCCTGACGGAAGCGATCAAACACATACGGCAGAAACCCCGGCGAAATGCCGCACCCCGTATCGCTCACCACGATGCGCGCCATCGAGTGCTCGCGCGACAGCCGCGTTACTTCTTCGGAGTCGGCGGGGCGTTGCTGTTCCAGATGTCGTAGGCGATCTTCCACTCTCCGCCCACGCGTTTGTAGACCACGAGATACTTTTCGCTCAGGGTGCGTCCGTCCGGCAATGCGACCGTGGCGGTGCCCGCCTCATAGGCTTGATCGGCGGAGATGGCCGACGCCGAGGGGCTCAGTTTCAGAGTCACCTTTCCCTTCTGCATCTCGCTCTTGAGGCGTGCCTCGATGGCGCTGCGCCCTTTGACCATCTGCTCGTCCGGGGGCATTTGAACGGCGTCGTCGGCATACATTGCGGCAGCCTTTACCGCATCGCCCGCGTTATATGCCGCTTCGAAATCGGCGGTGAGTTTGTTCAATGCCGGGTCGGTCTTGTTCTGAGCCTGCAGAATGCCGCTGAACAGGACGGTTAATGCGAGAGCGATACCGACGGACAAATTTCTCATCTGACCTCCAAGGGTGCGCAGATTACACCGTGGCGAGCTTGCGAAGCAATGATGAAAGCAAACAGCATTACTGGCCTGAACGATACTCACTGTCGGGGCCGTCATTCCTCTGCCTCAGTCGAGAACGATACGCTCAGCACTCCGCCGAGTTGTAACGCAAGGGCGTCAGCGTGATTCGGGCGTGCTTCAGGAGCCCTCCAGCCGCGAGAGAGCAGAGGCGGTCGAAATCCTGGTCGCGGATGAACACCGACGCAATCACTGTCGGCTTCAGTGCCCGAACGAATCCAACCGACTGCCGATTCACACCGAGCGAGCCGAGAAGTTCCGCAACCCGAACGGTGTCACGTTCAAGCTGGCGAATCTCCGAGCAGTGGAGCAGCCCGGATCGGGAGCGAAGGGTATCAACAGACTCGATCGGTGGTGTGGGAGGAGTTCGGGTCGGATGAAGCGCGGTTGAGGGCCACGGCTGCGGCCATCGCTGTCGGAGTGTCCGCCCCCGAGGCGCAAGCTGAGATTGCTGCCAGCGAAGAACCCGACGAGGAGGAGTTCCCTGAGGGCAGGATCATTTACCGGCTCCATCGTGCTCGTGAGCGAAGTCGGGCGTTGGTGGAGCGGAAGAAGGCGAGCGTTCTGCAGTCGAAGGGCAAGCTGGCCTGCGAGTCGTGCGACTTCGACTTCGCTGCAGTGTATGGCTCGCTGGGCGACGGATACATCGAGTGTCATCACGCGGTGGCGCTATCGACATTGACTGAGGCGCAAAAGACCAAGCTCGAAGACCGCGTGCTGGTCTGTTCAAACTGCCATCGGATGATCACCGGCGCAGACCATGGCTTGGGGCGACGGATTTGAAGCAGCAGCTCGCACAGGGAGCTGAACGCCGGGCGCTACTCCTGCTTCCGAGTGCGAAGGTCGGCGACTCTGTGGACGCGGATCACCCATGCCCCGTTGCGCTTCTCGTGGATCTGAGTCATTCGAATGTGGCGCGTAGGAATGTCCAGCCCTTTCGGAGTTTTCTGCCCTGTAATCGTCTGATAGATGTCAAACCAGTGCGAGGTCCGGCGCGAGGCAGCGAACCTTGACGACCATCGCGAGGGCGAGTAGGATGGACATTCTCAGCATTGTCTTTGGTTTTTGGTTTTTTTGTCGGCCGTCTCCTTTTTCGGCTACGAACCAGGAGGTCGCACGTTCGAGTCGTGCAGGGCGCACCATCCCCCACAAATCCACGAAGTAGCTGAATCTGGCTGTCCTCGAGACAACCGGGTAACTGGGCGGCCGCGCCGTCCTCGAGCGCGGTAAGAAGGTAGAATCCCCCCACTCCATAAATGGCCCTGACTTCCGGCACGCGGCTCGGATCATACGAGATCGGCGGTCCGATCGGCGCCGGCGGCATGGGCGAGGTCTATCGCGCCCGCGATATGAAGCTGCATCGCGACGTGGCGGTCAAGCTGCTGCCCGACATCTTTGCCGCCGATCCCGACCGCGTGCTCCGCTTTCAGCGCGAGGCGCAAACGCTCGCTTCTCTGAACCATTCCAACATCGCGCAGATCTATGGCGTCATCGACCAGCCGCCCGCTCTCGTGATGGAGCTGGTTGACGGCCCGGATCTCTCAGAACGGTTGCGCGCTGGACCGATCCCTGTCGACGAAGCGCTGCCGATCGCCAGGCAGGTCGCCGAAGCGCTTGAAGCGGCGCACGATCAAGGGATCGTGCATCGCGACCTGAAGCCGGCCAACATCAAGGTCCGTGACGACGGTTCGGTGAAGGTTCTGGATTTCGGACTCGCAAAGGCCCTCGACACGACGTCCGGTGACGGTACGGGGCGCCATGCGCCTGGGATCGAGCTCTCGCCGACCTTCACGTCTCCTGCGCTGACTGAGATGGGCGTCATTCTCGGTACCGCCGCCTACATGGCGCCCGAGCAGGCGAAGGGCAAGACGGTCGACAAGCGTGCGGACATCTGGGCCTTCGGTGTCGTGCTCTACGAGATGCTGGCAGGCCGTTCGCTGTTCGCCTGCGAGACCTCGTCTGAAACGGTTGCCGCCGTCATTCGCGCCGACATCGATCTGAGCGCGCTGCCGCGGGAAACACCGCCGAGTGTTCGTCGGCTGATCGCGCGCTGTCTCGAACGCGATCCGAGGGTACGGCTCCGCGATATCGGCGAGGCGCGGATCCTCCTGGCAACGGTGCCGAGTGGTGAACGCGCCCCCGCAACTCCGGCGCGTGCGTCGCGCTCGAGAGTCGCGGCGTGGGCCATTGCCGGTGCACTCGCCGGCGGTCTGCTGGTATGGCTGTTGATGGCCGCAGGTGCGGCCGGGCCGGTTGGCGCCCCGACGGACTTCGTTCTGCGGCGGCTGACCGAGCTGCCCGGTGCTGAAACGCATCCCGACCTCTCGCCCGATGGGCGTCAGGTCCTGTATGCGAGCGCCGCGAGCGGCAATCTGGATCTGTTCCTGCTCCGCGTTGGCGGCGCGCGAGCCATCAATCTCACGCCAGACTCGCCTGCGGACGACAACCAGGGAACGATTTCACCGGACGGCGAGCGCATCGCGTTTCGTTCGGAGCGCGACAAGGGCGGCATCTTCGTCATGGGCGCGACCGGTGAGTCCGTCCGCCGCGTCACGACGGCTGGATTCGATCCGGCGTGGTCTGCTGACGGGCTGTCGCTGGCCTATGCCACCGAAGGCGTGATCGATCCGTACTCGCGCAACGCCAACTCGCAGCTCTGGACCATCGAGCTCTCGACCGGCAAGACGAGCAAGCTGACGGAAGGCGATGCCGTGCAGCCCGCCTGGTCGCCCGACGGCACCCGCATCGCCTACTGGGCCAACAACGGCGGTCAGCGCGACATCTGGACGATCGACGTCCGCGGTGGTCAGCCGGTCGCTGTCACGCAGGACGCGGCCACCGACTGGTCGCCGGAATGGTCGCCCGATGGACGCTGGCTGTATTACTCGAGCGATCGCAGCGGCAGCACGAATATCTGGCGCGTCGCGGTCGATCAACGCACCGGCGCGCCGGGCGGCGCGCCGCAGCCGATCACCAGCAGCCTGACGGGCGTCGCCTACGCGCGCTTCGCCGCCGACGGGCACCGATTGTCGGTCATGGCGTTCAGCCGCAGCTACGAGCTGTCGCTTGCGACGATCGACAGCGGGGCAGAGGTGCGCGTGCGCCCGGCCGCAGTGGTGCGAAGCCCTTCACTAGGGTGGTGCTCCCCGGCGCCCAAGGCAGAGTGGCTGGCATGCACCGGCCGCAGCGGCAACGAAGATATCTTTCTGATGCGCCCGGACGGTTCCGAGACCATCCGCCTGACGGATGATCCAGCCAAGGACCGCAATCCGACCTGGTCGCCAGACGGGGATCGCATCGCCTTCATGTCGACCCGCAGCGGTGAATGGGAGCTCTGGTCGATGCGGCGCGACGGATCCGACGTGCGCCAGATGACCGATGTCCGCTCGGATATCTTTGAAGCCGTCTGGGCGCCGGATGGACGCCGGGCCGCGACTGCCGTCGCCACCCGTCCCCCGTTTGGCACGCTGGTCTTCGATCTGGCGTCGCCGGCGACGCGTGAGTCGGCAACATTCCTGAAAAACGCGCTGCCCGAGACGTTCAGCGCCGAGTCGTGGTCCCCTGACGATAAGCTGATCGCCGGATCGATGGTGGACGGGGCTGGCGTGCCGCGGACGGCCGCTGTTCTCGACGTCGCCACCGGTCACACGCGGGCCTTCGACGTCCCTGGTCCGCGTTACCAGTTCGGATCGGCGGTGGCGGGTTGGCTGCCGGATTCGCGCCGGGTGCTCGTCGCCTCCGACACGGCCCTCGCCGTGGTTGACACCACCACCGGCGCCTGGACCACGGTCGCCGTGCCGCTGGCTGGCGGCACCCGCTATCGGCTGACCTACAACGCGCGATCACTCCTGATGGAGCGCGCTGTTCTCGATGCCGACATCTGGCTCCTGGAGATCAAGTAGGGGTACGTGCCGCCGTGAGGCGCGCCGACTTGTAGCCCACTCCCAGTCACTCGTTGCAGGCGGCCGGTGGTTTCCGCCGTCGTGCGCCCTGCCGGCCGACGGAAGCGAGTAAGCCGAGTCGTGAATGATCTGAGACGAGGGGGGTGCCTTGGCTAGTCGCTCGTATCCGGGTTCTGCAGTAGGCTGATCGCTCGCACCGCATCGTGGGCGCGAACGAAAAGGCGGACACCGCCCGACATGCGGGTGTAGTGCTGGGCAATGAACGCCATGTTCGGTTGGTCCAGGTAGGCCTCGATACCGCTTCCCTCCAAGGCTGCGAGCGCGAGCTGTGCTTCCATCGGGTCCAGGAAAGTGGCAACAACGACAGGATCGGGCGAATCGGTGCGTGCCATGAGAAAACGCTAGCACGGTCCTCCACTCGCAACCTCCGCCTACTTGTAGCCCCACTTCTTCAACCACGGTTCCACGTCCTCGAGAGAAAGGACGGACTTGGTGGCCAGCATCTGTTCCTCACCCGCGTAGCTGACGTGCAGACCGTGGGGTCCCTCCATGGGAGGCAGGTGAAACGTGATCGTGATCACTTCGTTGATCCGGCCGTCAACCGTGCTGAAGGATCGCGGCCCCGCGAAGATCTCCTGCTCGCCAAGCCATTCGTATCCTTGCTGCGTCCGCTTGAAGGCGACCCTCCGCGAGCTTTTGCCGACAATGTGCAGCATGGCGTCGTATCCAGAGCCAGCAAGCGCCTGCAGACGAACGTCCTTCGCCTGATCCCCGGCAGGAAGAGGAGTGAACCCCATCATCGGTCGATCAGTTCGCTGAGCAATCGCCTCGTACATCGGCTGCAATCGCGGGTCATCAACCGCCATCTTTTCGGGAAGCACAGCGATCGCAAAGTCACAGCCCCCATTGCAG
>JACDDJ010000708.1 GCA_013817065.1 Acidobacteriota bacterium | reverse complement strand
CCAGCCAGCCATTCGGCGGGCCTCTTCTCGTTGGGAATCGGGCGAGAGTTGAGCAGGTCGAGCAACGATCGCGCTCGCGCCCTTTCGAGAACGACAAAGAGCCTGGCCGGGTCGCCGCGGCTGCGTTCGCCCTCCAGCCGAATGCGCGTGGTAAGCACATCATCCATGCCGGCGATGATTCGGCTGCGGACCCACGGGCTGCTCGCGCGCGTAAGAAGTCCTTCGACGATGTCGTCAGCCTCTTCGAGCAATGTCGCCGCGTCAGCCATGCGGCCTAGGGCCAGCCGCACCTCGGCCAATTGCGCGAGCAGCTTGGGAAGCAGCAGCCGTTCGCCCATGCTCCGTGCCGCAGAAACGCCCGCGCGAAGAGTGGCGTCGGCGTCGGCCAAGCGGTTCAATGACCGGAGCACTCGTCCACGCTCGAGAGCGATCCCAGCCAGGATGCGGTTCCCCGCCGGCGGTGTGCGCAAACCCCGCCGCCCGCGTCATCGCATCGAGCGCTTGGGCAGTCTGCTTTCGGTCCAGCGCGACGAGTCCGAGGCGCAGCGTCAACTCTGCCTGGTAACCGAGCGCGCGTTCCTTGTGTGCCGCCTCGAGCGCCGTGGTAAGAAGCCGTTCGGCCTCAGCCGGCCGCCCAAGTTTCACGAGAGCGTCGGCCTTTCCGACGTACGTCATGAGGGGAAGCTGGAGTTCCGGGATCGTTCCGGCGATCTTCAAGGCGCGGTCGTAGAAATCGAGCGCCTGCTCGGGACGGTTCAGCTCGACGTAGCCATGGCCAAACAGCGTGAGCCAGCGAACGACGGACGACGTGTCACCGCTCGCCTCCGCAACCTTGAGCGCCTGTCCCAAGTTGACGATGGCGGTGTTCGTGTCGCCCTGCAGGAAAGCCACCAGCCCGAGCTCGCCTCTGGCCCGATTCGCCCAGCCTGCCTCACCGAGCTTCTGGGCGATCGCAAGCGCCTCGGTCCACGATCGCTGCGAGAGCGACGGATCAATGTCTTCGTCGGTCTCGCCTTTGATGATCAGGACCCGAAGGCGGACTCGCTCGTCGTTCTGGACGATGGGATCATCGAGGTACAGACTGAGACGGTCTGAGACCTCGGGAACGGGCAACGTCGGCAGTTGCCCTCTCAGTCGACTCACTTCAGCGTATAGCGCGTTCCGCTTGTCGCCGGCGCGGAGGAACGCCTCTCGAGCCTTGCCGTACATAGGCTCCGCACGTGTCCAGACCCGGAGCCAATGCGAGACGGTCGGCTTCGGCGAGAAGCTTGTTGGGATCAGCGGTCTGCGCAAAGGCAGGGGAGTACAGGAGGACCGCAAGTACGACTCCGACGCTGCCGACCAGGTGAGAACGGCCGCACGTCATGATTCACTTCCCAGGTTCGCAGGGGCGCCGTTGATCTTCTACAACTGGCTCGCTTTTCTTGCAAGCCACAATGTTGTAATCGGCACAACAGCAGAGCTCAGAGCGCTTGTGCTGCGTGCTGTCACGTAAGCCGATCAGTGCACCAAGGACGTGCTCACCCAGGAAGAAGAGGACGCGCCCCCGGCCATCGAATCCGATCAGACGCCGCTGTTGTGGCCGCTTGACAGAACCTCCTTCTGTGTATATCGTTCACAGTGTGAATGATGTTCACAACGAGAAGGACCTGCTCGGCATCGCCGAAGTCGCCATCCTCGCCGGAGTCAGCCGTCAGGCTGTGGCGAACTGGCGCGCACGCACGGATGACTTCCCAGCCGCCGTCGTGGAGCTACAGGCCGGTCCGGTCTTCAGAATGTCCGAGATTAAGCGATGGCTTCGAAAAAACAAGGGGGCACGGGTGGCGCAGATCATTTCGACAATCAACCTTAAGGGCGGCGTGGGTAAGAGCACGACCACTGTTGCGCTGGCAGAAATAGCGGCGGGGGAACTTGGGAAACGGGTCCTCGTCATCGATCTCGACCCTCAGACGAATGCCACGACAATGCTCATCGGCGAGGATCGTTGGAAACTCCTCAATGCGAAGGAGCACACGCTAGCGCGACTGTTTGCAGATGCTCTGATCGAACCGTCCGCTCGAAAATTCGACCTGGCGAAAACACTCCAGAAGAATGTCTCCAATGTTCGAGACGTCAAAAACGTCGACCTGCTCCCCTCGAGCCTGGATTTGATCGACGTACAGGACCAGCTCGGATCGATGTCGAGCGGCAAATTTCACTCCGATGTTCCGACGGACATTCTGCGCCGGGCGGTGTGGAAAATCATGGACGAATACGATCTTGTGCTCCTTGACTGTCCACCGAACCTGGGGATCATCACGCTCAACGGGTTGAAAATCTCGGAGGGGTACATCATCCCGACGATCCCTGATGTGCTGTCGACCTACGGCATTCCTCAGATCATTACGCGAGTAAAAGCATTCAGCGACAACATCGGTCAGGCGATTACGCCCCTGGGGATCGTGATCTCAAAATACAGATCACAATCAACACTGCACCAGAATACGCTGCGCTCACTTAAGAAGGACCCAAAGCTCCCGCCGGTCTTCGAAACGATTGTTCCCGAAGCGAATAAGCTGGCGGAGTCGGCCGAGTTCTTGCCGATCAATACCCTCAAGCAGAAGTACGGGGCTGGGGCTCAGGGAAACTTTGAGACGTATCTGAGTCTGACGCAGCAAGTGCTCGGAGCTATGGAGCACGCATGACGACCGTGCAGCGGATCACCGCGACTCTCAATCGCATCCTCGATGTTGTGACGGCGGAAGCAGATAAAAACCCTGCCTTCGCATCAAGCCTGGAAAAGGCGCTTGGTGAGGCACGGTACCTGGAAGATAAGCCGCAGCCGAAGCGGCCTCATCGCCGAGC
>JACDDJ010000707.1 GCA_013817065.1 Acidobacteriota bacterium | reverse complement strand
GCCCACAGGCGTGCGAAGTCGACGCGCGTGAACAGCAGCCATAAGAGGCCGCCGCTGATCGCCACCTTGACGAGAAAGAAGATGACGCCGCGGAGGCGGGAGGGAGTGGCGTCTGGAGCAGGTTCTGAGATCACGCGAAAGGCGCGATTTTACCATGCTGTCCACGCGGGGTACAATTTCGGCACCGTCGTGAAGATCCTCATGATCGCCCCGGAGCCCTTCTTCGAGCCCCGTGGGACGCCCTTCAGCGAATATCACCGGATTCGCGCGTTGCTCGAGCTTGGGCACACCGTGGACCTCGTCACGTACCCCTTCGGTAAGGACGTCTCCATGCCGGGGCTGCGCATCTTTCGCTGCCTGCGTCCGCCGTTCGTGCACGAGGTGCGAATCGGGCCATCGCTCGCCAAGATCCCGCTCGATCTGACGCTCACGGTGACGGCCATTCGTCGGGCCCTCTCGGAACGCTACGACGTCGTCCACTCGCACGAAGAGGGCAGCTTCATCGGCATCGTGCTTGCCGCGGCCCTCCGCGTCCCGCACCTGTACGATATGCACTCGAGTCTGCCGCAGCAGCTGACCAATTTCGCGTTCAGCCGCTCGCGGTTGCTGCACGCAGCGTTCGCTTGGATGGAGCGACTCGTGATCCGCCGATCGCGCGCCGTGATCGTGATCTGTCAGCATCTTGGCGACACGGTCCGCGCGATCGACTCCGACGTGCCGACGGTGCTCATCGAGAACGCGCCGGGATCCGGCGATACGCCGGTTGCAGGTTCTGGCGCCGAGGTGCGACGTCAGCTCGGTGTCCCCGCCGGGGCGCCGATGGTCCTTTATACCGGGACCTTTGAGGCGTACCAGGGTCTGGATCTGCTCTTTGCCGCAGCGCGCGTCGTCCTCGACAAACGACCGGACACTCGCTTCGTGCTGGCCGGCGGACGGCCGGACCAGATTGCTGCAGCGCAGGCCGCCGCGGCGCGCGCCGGCCTCGGCGAGAGCGCGATCTTTGCCGGCCAGCGCCCCGCGGAAGAGATCCCGAGCTACCTGGATGCCGCCGACCTGCTGGTCTCGCCACGCAGCAGCGGAACCAACACGCCGCTGAAGATCTACCAGTACCTGCGTTCGGGTCGCGCCATCGTCGCCACGCGCCTGCTCACTCACACCCAGGTGCTCGACGATGCGGTGGCGATCCTGACGCCGGCAGATGCGGCTGGCTTCGCCGCGGGGATCCTCGCCGGGATCGAGGATCCGGCCTACGCACGCGCGGTCGGTGATCGTGCCCGACGACTCGCCGAAACCAAATACAGCTACGACGCGTACCTGGCGCGAACGCGCGAAGCGTTTGCCTATCTCGAGGGTCGCACTGCGCAGGTCGCCAGGGGAGCCGCGTGAGTGATCCGGCCCGCGATCACTACAGCTACTCGATGTATGCGGATCCCGCGATGGCGGAAGCTTTCGAGGGGATGCGATTCAGCGGGCCGATCGGGCGTCTCATCGCGACCTCGCAAGAGCAGGTGATCGCCGCATTCCTGGATCCCGTTGCCGGCCGCACGGTTCTGGACGTCGGGACCGGCACCGGACGCGCCGCGATAGCACTGGCACACCGTGGCGCTGTGGTGACGGGCGTGGACGCATCCGCCGAGATGCTCGCCGTCGCGCGGCGGAATGCCGGCCTTGCCAAGGTCAGCGTGACGTTCGCGCAGGATGACGCGCACAAGTTGAATTTTGCGGACGGTGCCTTCGACTCCGTGATTTGCCTGCGCGTGTTGATGCACACACCCGACTGGCGGCAATCGCTCGGTGAGTTGTGCCGCGTCGCGCGGACGCGCGTCGTCTTTGATTACCCGGCACTCGCGAGTGCGGCCTTGCTGCAGTCGGTCACGAGGCGGGTCGCACATGCCGCCGGCGCCCGCACCGAGGCGTATCGGGTCTTCACCGATGCCTCAGTGCGCGGTGTTCTGAAAGCGAATGGCTTCGCGATCACCCGGCTGCATCGACAGTTCGTGCTGCCGATCGCCTTCCACAAGCGCATCAACTCCGAGTCAGCGACGCGGCGGATCGAGCGCGCCATGTCGCGCGTGGGACTGAACGGCCTGTTCGGATCTCCCGTGACACTGGTGGCTGAACATTGCGCGTCCTAGTCACCGGCGCGGCCGGGTTCACCGGTGGCCACCTGGCTCGGTATCTGACGACTCGCGGGAACCAGGTGTGGGCGCTGGTGCGTGGCTCGACACCGGCAGGTGCGCGAGAAGGGCTCGCCGGCGCCGGCATTCAGTTGATCGAGGGTGATCTTCGTGACAAGGGTTCGCTCGAGCGTGCCTGCGCCGGTGTCGACGTGGTTTACCACATCGCCGCGATCTACCGGCAGGCCGGGCTGCGCGACGACCAGTACCGTGCCGTGAACGCGTCGGCAGTGAGAGACGTGGTCCTGGCGGCGGCGGTAGGTGGCGTCCAGCGCGTCGTCCATTGCAGCACTGTCGGCGTCCACGGCGATGTCGAACATCCGCCGGCGAACGAAGATGCGCCACTCGAGCCGGGGGACATCTACCAGGAGACGAAACTCGAAGGCGAGCACGCCGCACGTGAAGCTGGACGGACCGCCGGGATCGAGGTCGTCATCGCGAGACCCACGGGGATCTACGGTCCGGGCGATCGGCGGCTTCTGAAACTCTTTCGCGGTGTGGCGCGACGCCGCTTCATCGTCCTCGGCAACGGCCGGATCTTTTACCACCTCACGTTCATCGACGACCTGGTCGAGGGATTTCGCCTGTGCGCGGAAGTGCCGGGTGTCGGCGGCCGGACCTATATCCTGGCCGGCGGTGAAGTCACGACGCTCGAGGAGCTGATCGCGCTG
>JACDDJ010000706.1 GCA_013817065.1 Acidobacteriota bacterium | reverse complement strand
CTCGCCGGCTTCGAGCGCGTGAGTGTGGAGCTCGTTTAGGCGTCGGCGTGCCTCCGGGATGACGTCGGACCACTTCAGCATCATCGCGAGCATCATGCTTGGCCGCCATTCGATTGGCGTCTCCGGCCGCAGTCCTTCCATATTCGAAGCCCTGCGCATGGTGTCTGCCGGCAAGCCGCTTCCAAGTAGAAAGCCCGCCATCGCATCCGCGGCGAGCACTTCGGCACGCAGCTCGTCGTTGTCACTGGCCTCGACCAGGCGCAGCGCAGAGCTGGCGTGCTCCGCCGCGTCGCGCATGTCGCCACACTGCATGACTGCCCACGCCAGATCACGCTCGATCGCAGCGCGCAGCGACGGGTCGTCACCCACTTCGGTCAGCGCTCGCGTCAACAGCTCGGCGGCGACTGAGCAGCTGTCGTTCCGGTACCGGACTTTGGCGAGGTGGCGAAGGACCGACGCCCGGGCCGGTCCTGGTCCAAGCGCGGCCGCAGTCTCCTCCATGATCTGGCGGGCACGGTCGAGGTCACCTGCCGCGAAGTGACTCTCGGCGGCTTCCATATGGCGGCGATTCCGCGCGTCAGCATCCCGGCTCGGTGTTAGCCGGTACGCCTGCTCGAAGAGGTCCGCCGCGGCATCTGGAGCCCCTCGCGCAGCGGCCAGGCGTGCCGCCTCGTCCAGTGCCGCTGCGACTCGCGCATCAGGACCTCTAGCCCCGAGCGCGAGATGACGGGCACGCTCAGCAGTGCCCGTGGTGAGCTGAGCCAGCCGCCGGTGGAGTGCCTGCCTGCGAGCCGTCGGAACGGTGTGATAGAGCGTCGAAGCAAACAGTGGATGAGTGAATCGAAGTGCGTCGCCGGCCAGTTCCACCAATCCGGCTTCCACGGCGACGTCCACACTGACCGAGACGCTGCCCGGACGTCCGGCGAAGCGCTCAAGCAATCCCAGGGTCGGGTCAGTTACTGCTGCCGCGATGACGAGGAGCTCGCGAACATTGGTCGGCAGATCAGCCAGCCGGTGGCGCACCAACTGCTGGAGTGTTCCCGGTATCGAAAGGGGCTCACCGGCCGTCGGTCGGATCTCGCCGCGCAGAATTCCGCGTGCGAGCTCGAGCGCGAAGAGGGGGTTGCCTCCTGACGCCGCGGCAATCTGAACCAATGTCGGTCTCGCTACGCTTTCGCCCAAGCGCTCTCGGAAGAGCGCGTCGAGCGCGTCGGACTCCAGCTGCGCCAGGACCAGCCGCTCCAGCCGCCCTGAGAAGCTGCCATCCAGCAGCATCGGCAGATCGTCGGACGGACGGAGCGCCGCGACGACACCGACACGTTCCGACTCGAGCCGACGGACGGCGAACTCGAGCACGCGTGCGGATGCCCGATCCATCCATTGAAGGTCGTCGACCGCGATGAGGACCGGCGCGCGTTCTGAGATCGACCGAAGCACACCGAGCGTCGCCACAGAGACAGAGCGTTGATCGGGAGACGGGCCCTCAGGATCCGCCATCAAGACGGCAACTCGGATGGCACGGTCCTGAGGTTCGGGCAGGCGCATGTGCGGGTCGTCCAGGACGCCTTCGAGCAGGTCGCCGAGCGCCGCGAACGCCAGGGATTGCTCCGACTCAACGGGGTGGCACGCGAGTATCCGGTAGCCCCGTCCTCGACCGGCGGCAACGGCCGCCTTCCACAGCGCGGTCTTGCCGGCCCCCATCTCGCCCTCCAGGGTGAGGACCGACGGGCCATGCAGGATCTCGTCGAGGAACTGCTCAACGGACTCGAGCTCGGCGGCCCGACCGAAGACCGTCTCCGACATCGTCATCTCTCCCTGCGCTTGGAAACGGCGCTCCCGAACCTGGATGCACGCCATCGTCTCCATCGGCCCCGGTACGGCATGTGTTGGCGTCTACCGAAGTGATCTTTCGTGATCGCAGGAAGCGTACCCCGCCTTCTCCCGCGTGACCGTGAGCGCCGGCGTTCGAGACTTCGCCACGGCGGATCAGGACGCGCCGGGCCCACATAGCTGTCTCGTCGTCCGGGGCCGAAAGACTACGGGTTCCCGTAATGGAATCCCACCGGACCACTGGCTACGGTGGGTCGGCGGAGTGATTAGTCACCGAATGTGCGTTTGAGCTTTCAAACCTCGGCGCCACAAGGTGTCGGTAGACAAGCAAACACTGGAGACACCAATCATGCGACGAAAGCTTCTTTCCTTGATTATGGGTGGTGCGCTGAGCATCGCTGCCATTGCCCCGGCTGCAGCAGCCACTACACAGTGCGAGACTACAGGTGGTCGCGGTGGCGCCGCAGCGCTGATCGCCCTAGTGAATGCGAACGTCAGCGGCGTCGGGATTACCGTCTGCGATATCGACGTCAACGTGCTGAATAACTCGCTGAACAATCTGCTTCGGAACGCCGACATCCACGTTCTTGAGAACATCCTCAACAACAGCCCGTTCCTGAACGATGTTCTGAACGACCTGACCATCACGGTCACGAACGTCGCGAACGGCATCCAGATCAACGTCCTTGGTGGTGGAATCACCATCGTCGGCGCCTAGTCGATTCGCTTCTGAAATCGACTTAGAAACCGGCAGAGCTTCGGCTCTGCCGGTTTTTTCGTGTGGCGACAGCTCCATCGCGTCTGCTACATACGTTTGGCATCCGGCGCCAACTGACTTCGGCCGGCGGGTGGCGCGGTACTCTTGGTGCAGGTGGCCCTCCTCGTCGATTCCATCACCAAGCGCTTCGGCTCCGTCGTAGCCCTCGACGGAGTTTCTTTCACGGTAGAGCCCGGACAGATCTTTGGGCTGCTGGGAGCGAATGGCGCGGGCAAGACGACCAGCATGCGGATCGTGCTGGACATCCTC
>JACDDJ010000113.1 GCA_013817065.1 Acidobacteriota bacterium | reverse complement strand
GGGACACTACCTGCCGGTGATCGTTCACGCCGACGGCTCGACGTGTCGATTGTCCGAGGGTGGTCCCGTCCTCGGGGTCTTCGGCGATGCTACCTACGAACAAGCGCACGTCCAGATCGCTCCGGGCGATCGCCTCGTTCTGTTCACCGATGGAGTGACCGAGGCTCGCAATCAGGACGATGAGGAGTACGGCGAGGACCGCCTGATCCACGCTGCGATCGAGAATCGGGCCTGCAGCGCACCGGCGCTGGAAGCCCGGCTCACCCAGGACGTCGCCACCTTCACCGGCGGGCAGTTGCAGGACGACGCGACGCTCATCGTCGTGGCGGTCGAATGATCGTGGGCTGAATCGAGCTGTGGCGGGGTGAAGCCGGCCGATTGCGGGCCGAGTGACGAACCACCAGTGAGAACTTGACGCCGCAGGGCTCGCGGCTTGATAGTTTCGTATAGATGCAGAAACCCTGGTCGCCGCCGATGCGGTGGGTCTTCGGCGCCACTACGCTTCTTGGTCTGTTCTCGACGGCTCAGGCTTACCGCCTGACCAGCATCACCAGCAAGACACCTTCCGACATCGCCATTGGTCCGCTGCTCGCACTGAACTTCACCTACTGGTTCATCCCAGCTCTTCTCGCTCCGCTCATTTTCACGCTGGTGCATCGATTCCCGATCGATGGCCATCGTGCAAGAGCCTTTGCGGTTCATGCCGTCGCGGCACTCGCTTTCGCGGCTGTCCACGCCGGCGGCATGGTCGCGATGCGGACCGCGCTCTACGGGCCACCGACCATGGGCGGCGGCTGGGCGTGGCAGCGGATGTATCTGACGAATCTCGACTGGTTGCTGATGACGTATTCCACCGTCGTCGGCTTCACCTATGCGCTCGGCTACTACCGCGAGGTGCAGGCGCGAGGCATGCGCGAGGCCCAGCTCCAGGCGCGCCTGGCCGAGGCGCGACTGAAAACGCTTGAAGCCGAACTGCATCCGCACTTTCTCTTCAACACCCTTCATGCGATCTCGGCGCTGGTGCAGAGCAATCCCGACGCCGCCGACCGGATGATCAGCCGCTTGAGCGATCTGCTGCGGCTCACGTTCGATCGCAGCGGCGCGCCGCGCGTGTCGCTGCAGGAGGAGCTCGAATTTCTGGAGAAGTACCTCGAAATCGAGCAGACCCGTTTCCAGGACCGCCTCACGGTGCGCTACGCGATCGATCCCGACACGCTGGACGTCGAGGTGCCGCGGATGATCCTGCAGCCGCTCGCCGAGAATGCGATCCAGCACGGGGTGTCGCCGAAGTCCGGCCAGGGGCTTGTCGAGATCGTCTCGCGCCTGGAGGCCGGCAGGATGTGGCTCGAGGTCCGCGATAACGGCGTCGGTCTCAGCGGCACTGCCCGGTCGCAGTTCGCCAGCGGCGTGGGTCTGCCCAATACGCGTGACCGGCTCGAGTGCCTCTACGGCGACGCACACTCCCTGGAGTTCTCGGATGGCAAGGCGGGCCTGACGGTGCGGATTGCCCTGCCCGTCCGACGGGTACCAATACCGGCAGCTGCCACCCCGCGCGTTGCATGAGCGAGACGAGACCGGCTCGAATCCGCACGCTGATTGCTGATGACGAGCCGCTCGCGCGCGAGCGGCTGCGGATGCTGCTGGCCGCCGAGGATTGGATCGAGCTCGTCGGCGACGCCAGCGACGGCGTGCAGGCCATCGATGCCATCCAGCGGCTTCGTCCGGAGCTCGTCTTCCTCGACATCCAGATGCCTGGCGCGACCGGCTTCGAGGTGATCGAGTCGATCGGCGCCGACCAGATGCCGTTCGTTGTGTTCGTCACCGCCTACGACCAGTACGCGCTCAAGGCGTTCGACGTCCACGCCATTGACTACCTGCTGAAGCCGTTCGACAAGGAACGGTTTCGAACCAGCCTCACGCGCGCCCGTCAGCAACTGGAGCGGCGCACGACCGGTGAGCTCGAGCGCCGCCTCATCGAACTGATGCAGGAGCTGCGGCCGGCCGCCCGCATGGAACGCTTCGTCATAAAGGCAAGCGGTCGCGTCTTTTTTGTACGGGCCGAGGAGATCGACTGGATCGAAGCCGCCGGCAATTATGTGAAGCTGCATGTCGGCAGCGACGCGCACCTGTTCCGCGAGACAATGAATGCGCTGGAGTCACGGCTGCATCCCGACACGTTCTACCGCATCCACCGCTCGCATATCGTCAACATCGAGCGCATTCGCGAGCTGCAGCCCTGGTTCAACGGCGAGTACGTGGTGTTCCTCAAGGACGGCACACGCCTGACGTTGAGCCGCGGCTATCGCGAGAAGCTGCAGGAACGCCTCGGACGGACGCTCTAGCGGATCCATCCAATCGAGAACGCCGTCGATCCATCGCGCAGCCCCTTACCGACATCCAGGCGCAGCACGCCACTGCCCGGGAATGCCACCCGCACCCCGGCGCCAGCATCGACGTGCCACGAACTGCCGGCCTCACGTCTCCGGCCGGCACGCGCCGCGTCGACGAAGACGGCTGGTGCGATCCGCACGATCTTCAGAACAGGACGCATCCACCGCCTGCCCTCCAGGCTCGCGTGCGCAACGTTGCGTCCGAAAACCTCGCCTTCTATGCGTCCGCTCTCGACCAGCGGATGCGCTCGCAGCAACGGGCCCCGACCGTGACCGGTGCCGGCGCCCGGCCACAGCGCGAGCGGCGCAGCATCGGCGGTGACCTCCATCCCCGCGGTGGCGAGAACCACCGTGCCTTCATGGCGGGCACGCGAACGCCACGCGGCACCAGCGCCAGCCGTCCATGCGCCAAAGCTCCCGATCAGCGCCGATCCCGAACCACGCACCGAGATCGCATCGTCGGCCATCCGCTGATCCAGGCTGGCTGACACGGTAGCGGTCTGGCCCCGGTCACCCCACTTGTCGACGCCGGCGCCGATCGACCATCCGAGGAGCCTGGGCGTCCAGCTCTCGAGACTGATCCCTCCGCCTCGGCGTGACTCGACGATCGAAGCGCCCTCGTTGCCGTACGTTTGCTTCTCGGTGAAGAGTGCCGTTCGCCATACGCCGAGCCGGCTGGGCGCTGCATACGTGAGGCCCAGTCGCGGCCGCTCCTCCCACCAGCGCCACGCGGCCGTCAGCTTGTCACCGCCGCCCGTGACGTTGACCGCGCTGAAAGACACTTCGCGATCCGTCACGAGGCTGAGACCGGTGGTGATCAGAGCCGAACGAGTCGACGGAAAACGTGGACGCTCAACGACGACCGCCTCCACGTTCGCCCGGCCGCCGCCGACAGGACGGTAGGTCACGCGTGCCGCTTCAGCCGACGGCAGACTCTCGAGGCGTCGCTCCGCTGACGCAAGCGCACTCGACGTCAACGTAGTATTCGACGGCAGGTCGAGCAACGACGTGGCAGCGGCGTGTCGAGTACGACCAAGGCCCTGCACGCTGATCAGATCGATCCTCGGTTCCCCGACCTGGTTCCAGGCCTGGAGGGCCCCGGCACTATCGCCCGCGACATAGGCGCTCGTCGCGAGGATCCGCCACGCGTGTTCGTCGGTTGAATCGCGCTCAACGGCGGCCCGCGCCAGCCGTGCGGCATCCGTCCACTTGTCGTCCAGGGCGTAAACGCCCGCGGCCTCCCTCAGCGGAGCCGAGGAACTAGGGCACAGGTCCGCCGCGGACGCAAACGTCTTCAGGGCGGCAGCCTTATCTCCAGCTGTGACGGCGCGGATGCCTTCGGCAACGAGAGCATCGCAAGGCGTGACCACGGACGGCGTGGCCGCGGACGGCGTGGCCGCGGACGGCGTGGCCGCAGACGGCGTGCCCGCAGACGGCGTGCCCGGCAACATCAACATCGTCCACTCCCCCGCCTTGCTCCACGCGTCGAGGAAGGCGCGTTCGTCGACGACGCGAAACGGCGCTCGCGCAGGATCGTGATAGACAACTCGGTCGTTCACCCAGGCCACGATCACGACGAAGTGGTAAGCGCCGGGCCGATCTTCGATCAACGCGACGACAGGTTGCCGGTCGGTCAGCCTGGCCTGTACGACGGACTCGTCTCCGCGAAAGGATCTGACGTTCCACCCACGCCGTCGCAGATCCTCGAGCAGCACGTCGCCCCGGATCCCGCCGGCCGACTGGTCGACCAGGTTCTCGAACGATTCCGCGTACACGCCGGTCGCCCCCCAATACCGCATCACCATCGCGGCCGCGGCACCGCCGCACAAGGCTTCGCTCTGCTGGATGTAGGGAACGTCGAGAAGGCGGATGGCGGGGGACGAAGTTTGAGCGGATAGGGTCGCCGCCATCATCACGACGATGACAGCGGCGAGTCTTGCTGGTGAACGGACCAATCGACGCTGAATCAGTTGATCGCGACGAGGAGCAGAACAATCAGCAGGACGATGATGATCGTCGTGGTGGAGATGACGACCGTCGATGCCCCCCCAGCGAGATCGTTGTTGACCTGCCGCGCCTGCGCTGCCAGTTGAGCAAGCATTGTTCCTTCGAGAGTTGCGACCGCCACCGATGCCTTATCGAGCGACAGCCCTGCCTTGCCGGCGACCTCGCGCACGTCGGCGCGACGCAGCAATGACTGGATCGCGTCGCGGTCAGCCTGGTCGGTCGCCACGCGCCCCTGCACCGCCTTGTCGAGAGCGGACTTCCCGATCACGTTGTTCTGGGCATACGCCGCCGGGGCCATGAACAGAACAGCCAGACACACTACCAGCGATCGCCTAACGAGTTTCATCAAAGCCTCCCTGTCATTCTGCATCTACAAAACCATCATTATCGTGGGTGACGGTAGCATCAAACGTGCCAGCCTATGACGCAATCGGAGTCAACTGCTCAAACTCCTCCACATGCACCGCCCTGGTATGCGCCTCGTTCCATTCGACCGATCCGTCCCTGACGAGCTTCGACAACGATTCTTCGAGGGAGAACGACCCGTGCTTTCTGGTAATGGTGATCTCCTGGTGCAGGTGCTGAAGCGCGTTCCGGCGGATGTGCTGCCGAGCGCCGTAGCCTACCATCAGGAGCTCCGCGGCCGGAACGAGTCCCCCGCCGATTCTTGGCAGCAGCGTTTGTGTCAATACCGCCGCAAGTGCCATCGCCAGTTCCTGCCGGATCGTGTTCTGCCGCTCTGGAGGAAACGAATCGCCGATCCGCGAGATGGTGGAAGCCACGTCCGTGGTATGCACCGTCGAGAGCACGAGATGGCCCGTCTCGGCCGCCGCCAGGGCAATCCTCATCGTCTCCGGGTCCCGCATTTCACCGACGACGATGACATCGGGCGCCTGCCGCAGGGCTGCGCGCAGCGCCATTGGAAAATCAGGCGCGTCCACGCCGATCTCGACTTGCTCGACGATGCTGCGGTGGTGGACGTGCTCGTATTCGATCGGATCCTCGATCGTGACGATGTGCCGGTGCTCCCGGCGATTGATTTCGTCGACCAGGGCGGCGAGCGTCGTGCTCTTGCCTGAACCGGTCGGGCCGCCCACCAGGACGAGTCCGCGCGGGAGCGCGGCCAGTTGCTCGACCTGCGCTGGCAGCCCCAGTGTCGTCAGACGGGGCACGCGCTGCGGCAGCATGCGGACGGCGGCGGCAGCCCGGCCTCTCTCGCGGTGGAGGTTGATACGAAACCGTCCTACGCCCTGGATGCGAAAGGACGCGTCCGCGATCTGTTCATCCTGGTAAAGACGCCGCGCGTGTGGCGGCAGTGCGGGCAGCACCATCTCTTCGATCTCGACGCCGTCGAGCGGCGCATCCTCGAGGGGCTGGACGCGGCCGTCGATGCGGACCATCGGAGGTGCGCCTGCCACCAGCAGCAGATCGGCGCCGTGCTGGGCCGCGACCAACCGCAGCAGTCGTTCGAGACGAGAGGCGTCCCCGGGCATGGCTGCGGAGGGCGCCGGCGTCACGCGGGATTCGCGCAATGGGCTTGCTGCCGTGGCGTTCAGCTCGCGTATCAGCTCGTCGAGATCGTCGTCTGGATGGTCCATCGTGCGGCGCGTCGTTTGCCACATTCTACGTTCATTCGTGCCGCACGGCGCGGAGATGGGTTGGAGCCCAAATGGTTGCGGGAGCCGTAGTAAATGGCTGCAGTCCCGCGCTATCAGCTCGCACTTTTGCTACGAAACCCGCTCTTTTACGTCTGGCACGATCCTCGCTAGGCTGATGGCGGATGCCGCGTAGAATCTGGATGGTCGTTGTCACCGTCGTCGGGACTGCCGCTACTGCCCTGCTTTTCAGTCAGCCGCACGCCTCGGACGCAGACATGCCGCTCACCGTCGTCACGCCTGTTCCCGCTCCTGACGTCCAGATCCTGCATGAGTACATCACCATCGCGCCCGCCCAGCCCAGGCCGGGTCCGAGCCCTCGATTGTCGAGCGTCTCGGCATCGGCTTCGAGTTCGGCCACGACCCCGAGCCGCGCGCGGCGCTCACGGCCGACAGAACGAGCCCTGCTGTCGAAAGTGGCTCGAGCCGTTGCCGGTGACGGCCGCTATCGTCCCGAGCCCTTCCCGCGGCTTCGATAGAGACCGCTAAGGTTCGACGCCATCCCCCTCTCGGACCCGAAGCTGGTCGATCACCCTCGTGACCCCGGCGGTTTCGCGCGCGAGGGTCAGCGCGCGCTGGCGTTCCGCCTCAGAGCGCACCTCGCCGGTAAGGGTCACGATGGTGTCCTTGGTGTCGACGTTCAAGTCGAGCGCCTTTACTGAATCGTCGAGTGCCATCTTCGCTTTGATCTTGGTTGTGAGCCGGCCGTCCTCGAGCGCCCGCATCGTCGCGTCGGCTGCCTGCGAGGTCTTCTCGCGTGCGGTAGTCCCCGCGTCGCGGGCGGCGGCCCGGACGTCCCGACCGGCGGCTTCACCGGACGGGCTGACGACATCGCGCGGCCGCTCGATGCCCCGGAACCGATCGATGTCCCAGCCGAGGAAGAACACGCCCGCGGCCACCACGATGACGGCGAGCACAACGAGTTTGAACAAACCCCTGATCATGTCGGCTCCCTGCAGCTCCGGCTGCCATTGATAGACGTGCAGCTCACGCTGCGTTGTGTCACGGACTGCCTAGCTCGAACCGACGCAGTTTGCGTGCCACCCTGATAGACGCTGAAAGGCCGATGATCGGCGCAGTGCGGGTGCAGCATTTGAGAAAGACCTTCCATCCGCGAGGGGCCGCGCCGGTGGCAGCCCTGCAGGCCTGACCTTCTCGGTTCCTGAAGGACACATCTTCGCCCTGCTCGGTCCAAACGGCGCTGGAAAGGCCACGACGCTGCGGATTCTGACAATGTTGATCCGCGCAACCGGCGGCACAGCCGAGGTTGGCGGTGTGGACGTCCGCCGCGATCCGCTCGGTGTGCGCAAGCGGATCGTGCGCGGCCTGTCGATCTCAGCGGAAGGGAACGCTTCTCGCATCCGCGATCACATCTCGCTGCGGAGCCGTGGAGCGACCGCCGACGAGATTCTGTTGCGACTGCGCGAGCTGCAGAGCGGCTATGAGTATGACTTCTCGATGAGTCTGACCATACCTTCGGCTCGATCTTCAGCAGCATCATCAATCCACAATCCACGGTTCGGTCAGTAATCGGGCGTTTCTCTACCGCTCGGGAGCAAGCGGTAACGTCACCGTGAAGGTCGCCCCCATGCCGCGGCCTTCGCTCTCCACCTGGATGGTGCCGCCATGCGCTTCGACCAGCTGGCGGGCAATCGATAACCCCAGGCCGAGCCCACCGAACTCGCGTCCCGAGGTATCGTCCGACTGCCGGAATCGATCGAAGACAAACGGCAGGAACTTGGGGTCGATCCCGAGTCCCGTATCCGCGACTTTGACCGCGACCCGCCCACTCTCGACCCGAACGTCCACGCCGACGCGCCCGCCTTCGGGTGTGAACTTGATGGCATTGCCGAGGAGATTGAAGAAGACCTGCTCGAGTCGAGCTTTGTCGCCGATCACCGTTGCGGGTGCCACCGCCGGGATCTCGAGTGCCACCTGCTTGTCAACGGCTGCCGGGATCAGCGACTCGACCACTCCGCGAAGCAGCTCACCGGTTTCGACTGGATCCCTGGCCAGGGTCACTCGACCGGATGTCACCTTCGAAAAGTCCAGCAGCTCGTCGATCAACCGCGCCTGGCGAGCCGCGTTGTCGTGCACGGACTGCAGTGCCCTGGTCGTCATCGATGGATCAGCGTCGGCGCGGCGGAGCATGGCGGTCCACCCGAGGATGGCGTTCAGCGGCGTGCGCAGCTCGTGAGAGACGATCGAGACGAACTCGTCTTTCAGGCGATTCGCAGCTTCCGCCTCCGCCCGCGCCGCCTGCGCGGACTCGTAGAGCCTGGCGCGATCCAATGCCTGCGCGCAATCCTGCGCGACCGACACCAGCAACTCCCGATACTCCTGGTCGAAGTTGACCGGTGCGGTGAAGTAGAACGCGAGCACGCCGATCGCCGGGCCCTCCACCAGCAGCGGCACGGTCGCGGATGACACGTAACCGCCGTCGGCCGCGAGCGATGCATCTTTCGGATAGCGGGCCTGCCACTCGTCGAAAGACGTCAGGAAGACAGGCTTCAGCGAGCGAACCGTTTCGGTCGCACAGAAGCCCGGCTCCACCGGAACCCGGTGCCCCGCTTCGGCGGACAGCCCCTGCCCTTCCCCATAGATCGTCTCGAACATCGTTGCGCCGTCTGCCAGGAGCCGGACCTCACCCGAGATCGCGCCAACGGCCGTCCGGCCCTGCGCCACCACCGCACGCGCCACGCCATCGAGGGTCACGGCCTCGGACAGTGCCGCGGTCAGGCCGTGCAGCCGGCTGGTTCGTGCCGCCAGCGCTCTGCCACGCGCCTCGCTCGCACGCAACGCCAGCTCCATCGTCTGGCGTTCGGCGATCTCCTGGTCGGCGCGGGCTCGCTGTGTCTCGGCCTCGGCGCGGGCGCGCAACGCATACTCGTATTGCCAGGTTCGATCGAGCGCCTGCGCCGCACGCGTTGCGAGTGTGTCCAGGTACTCGCGATCGTCGTCGTTGAACGCGCGCGGTTTGATGAAATCCAGCTGGACCAGCGCCACGACCCGGCTGCCAATCATCAAAGGGACGGCGACAGTGCCCCTGAACCCCTGATCGGAAGTCGCAGGACGATCAGGGGTGCCAACGAACACCGGTGCGCCACGGCCAATCGCATCTGACGCGGCGGATCCGCCCGACAGGCTGGCCTGCGCCGCCGCGCCTTCCGGCGAATGACCGACCGAGCGCGCCACTTCAGCGCGACGGCCGTCCGGCGTCATCAGCAGGATCACGCCAGCGTCGCCGCCCAGTGCGTGCAATGGCTCGTGGAGGGCGGCTTCGATCGCCGCCGCCGGTGTGCGCGCCTGGGCGAGCGCCGCGGTGAGCTGGCCAACGCGGTCCGCCTGGCTGGCCTCACGGTCGGCGTGCAGTCGCCGCTTGCGGTCTGCCAGCATCCGCCGATGGAACGTCGATGCAAACAAACAGAACACCAACCAGGCCGCGATGAATACGACGTACTCGATCGGTGCGGAGGGATTCTCGAACCGAAACATGACGCCGGGCTCGAGGACGATGAGGTCCATCGCAATGGCGGAAAGACAGACGGCGAGGATGCCGGGGCCGAAGCCGCCAGCCAGGACGCTCGCCGCGATCGCCAGCGACAGCGGGATCAGCGAAAGCTGGCGAACAATGGAGTGACCGATGACGAACTCGACGGCCGCAGCGGCAACGACGAGCACGATTGCCACTCCGTACGGCCTCCACACACTCAGGGGCATTCGCCTCCGGAGCCGTCCGCAGAGAGGGCTCTATCGGAGGTTATCACGCGGCTCGCGCGTAGTCGCCGCAGTGTGACGAGTCTGGTCGTTGGGGATGAGACGGCTGCTCCATGCGACCAGTCCGGCGAGGGACGCGACGACCGTCCAGAACAACGGTTTCGACCATGGCAAGATGCGGTACGGATA
>JACDDJ010000705.1 GCA_013817065.1 Acidobacteriota bacterium | reverse complement strand
TCCTTGAGCCGACGCGCGATCGCATGCCGCTCGCGCTCGTCGACCTCGGCGGCGAGGAGCGCTTCCAGATAGCCAAGGTGCGTGTGCCGCTCGCGCACGGCTTGCGCGGCGAGCGATCCACACTGCCCACCGACGGTCGGGAGATGGAGCACTTTGCAGTGCTGGAGGATCGTGGCCTGTTGGAGGGCGAGCGGGGTCGCGCTCATCGGGCCGCCTCCGGCGACAGCAGCGTGTCGTACGCCGCGACACTCGGCAGCGGACGGTCATAGTGCGCCAGCGCCGCATCGATCGGCATCGGATCCCTCGGCGGACGCTCGAGCGTCGTGGTGAGGAGCAGGTGCCGCACGGCGGCGAGGTCCGTGCAACCCAACCGAAGCGCGGCCTCGACGGTGCGCTGGAGAGCGGCCGGCCCGTAGGTCCGCGCCAGCTGCAACACGCCGATCATCTGGCGGGTCCCCCCCTGTTTGCCATCTCGGTCGATCAAGTGCGCCCACAGCGCGTCGTAACTGGCCGGCCACAGCCCTCGCGCGCGACATTGCGCCAACGGCGTGGATCCCGCCAACGCGCCGGGCTTGCGCTCGAGCACGTCGAGATAATGCTCAAGCTCGAGGACCGGCTCAAACCGCACATACGATCGCTCATGGCGAGCGAGACACTGGCCGGCGGCCCACAGCTCGACGTGGGCCGACCCGAGCTTCGCTTCGACGCAGGTCCCGACTGCGGCGGGCACCGAGTACGGATTGGTCTTCACGCGCACGCACCGCGCCCCGTCGACCTTCGGGAAGCTCACTTCCTGCAGGTCGAACCGCTCCGGCGCCAGCGGCCGCAGGGACGCGTGCTCGATCGTCACCGCCTCGCCGACGGTCTGGGTCCGCCCGTGGATCACGCGCGCCTCGTCGGCGCGACACCCGGCCAGCAGCTGCGCATTCAGCGCGTCGAGGTCCGCCGCCTGGGGCAGCGGCACCTAGTGATTCCGCCGGAAATAGCCCGCCTCGCCTTCCACGCCGCCCTTCTCGTGGCCTTCACCCGGCGTGCAAAACTGCGCGTCGAATTGCCAATGGGAGCGAAACGCCAGAAACCGCGTGGTCTCCTCGCGTCGGAATCCCCGCAGGATCTTCCGGACCGCGCTGGTGAGATTGTCGTACCGCAGCGTCGCGAAGACGCCCCCGAAGTAGTGGAACGCGCCCTCATGCGCTTCGAGAAACGCTTGCTGCGTGGCCCGCGGATAGGCGCGATGGAACGCCGCACTACTCGCCATGCTCCGCACGCAGAACACCTGCAGCGTCACGGCCTCGCCGCCGAGGATCGCCACCGCTTCGTACCAATCGACTTGGGCCTCCTGGCCCCAGCCGTACGTTTGCGGGACGCAGACCATCTGGCCGCTCAGGCCCTGCGCGCGCTTCCAGCCGCCCACATACTTGCGCACCGTCGACGCGGCGACCGGCGCCTCCGGCCGCTCGCGACACAGCCGATCGTAGATGCGGCGCGCCGTGTGCCGCTGCTTGCGCGGCGCCAGGCGATCGCCCTCCAGAATCCGATCGATGAACTCCTGCACCGGTGTCAACGCGGGCCTCGCCCGCGTCACGTATCCGCGCGCCGGCGGCACCGCATCGGCCAATGCCTGGCGCACGACCCGCCGATGCACACCCAATTTGCGAGCCACGCCTTTAATCGTCCCGATGCCGAACTGATACTCCCGTCGAATCTCTGCGAACAACTCCACGCGGGCTCTCCTGTCCAACCAACCCTCCTCGATCCCGCTGGGATCGACACGGGGCAGTCAGCGTAACAGGGGGGCCAAATTTCGGTATCAAAGTGGGCCAGATCAGAGTAGCGAAATCAGCAGCACGATCGCCGAACGCGCGGGCGACTTCGTGCTGACGATACCGTGTGCGGCGAAGTGGACCAATCGAAAGCTGGCCAGCGACTGAGCCTTCAGGGCCTGTTCAGTCGCGGCGCCGCCGACGAGCACCGTCGAGGGCTGACCTGGAAACGCGGCCGCGACCGCGCGGGCCTCGTCGCCCGCGGACGGAAGCGGTCGCAATTGCTCGGCATCCACGTCGTACACGCCGCGCGTAACGCTCCCTATCCGGGCAGCCGCGGCGGACGCTTCCACGCCATCTGGTGAGGCCCCGACTGCCAGTGCCATCTGTCTCGGCAATGTTGCGCGCGGCCGGGCACGAATGGCGACCAGCGTCGACGCTGACGGAATGTACGACACGCTGTGCGTGTCTAGGAGCGCCGTCCCGGACGAAGGAGCCAGAAGTTCGAACGGCACCTTGTGCAGCATTCCGTTGGCGCTGACGATGAGACGTGCGTAGCGGCCGATATCCGGCAGCATGACGACCAGCGTCGCGCCAAGTGTTCTTGCCTCAGCGGTTGCGGGTTGGCCTTCCTGAAGGGCGCGCACGAGCGCCTCAATCTGAGTTTCGATCACCGAGCGGCCCGGCAGCTCGAGCAGATGTGATTTGGGTCGAGTGATGGCAACCGCGAATGAGGACGGTTCGGCCAGCACATACTCCAGCAGTAGTTCATCCGATCTGAGCGCTCGCTGAACCTGGGAGAGGCTGATTGGCGAGCGCGCCGGTCGCGCCGACGCTGCGAAGAGTCCCGTCGCAACCGGCGCGAGTTGCTCTTCTGTCACGAAAATCTGATCGAGGAGACGCTGGCGGGCTCCCTGGTCGGTGGTTCGCATGAGCTGCAATTGCAGGGAGGCAATTCGACGCTCACCAGTCAGCCATTCGAGGGGCCTCTTCTCGTTGGGAATCGGGCGAGAGTTGAGCAGGTCGAGCAACGATCGCGCTCGCGCCCTTTCGAGAACGACAAAGAGCCTGGCCGGGTCGCCGCGGCTGCGTTCGCCCTCCAGCCGAAT
>JACDDJ010000704.1 GCA_013817065.1 Acidobacteriota bacterium | reverse complement strand
GCATCGGGCCGTTGTTTTCGGCGAAGCTCGTTGCATGGTCAGCGCATCCGGTGTTGTCCAAACCCGTGATGCTTCGCGGAGTCGTTTTGACCGACGGTTCTCCGGGGCGCACTGATCTGTCGGTTGGCGACCAGTTGAGGCAGCGGGCGGCGATGGGCGGTGAGCACGAACGCGCCGACCTGGCCGCCTTCGAAGCATTGATCTCTAGATGGATCGCCGATGCTCTGGTGGCGCAGTTGCGGGCGGAAACTGCAGCTCAGGGCGTTGACGTATTGCCGTGGCTGGCACGCGAGACGAGCAAAGATGAACCTTAGCTCTCGATCGACAGCCTGAGCCAGCGCCAAGCGCCCGGCGATCGCCCGGCCCGACTCATTCGGAGCGGCTTATACTGGAGCGCGGCTTGGCCATGGCCCCATGCGACCTCGCATCCCTCGACACGTGCTGAGCGTCGGAATCACCGCCGATTCGCCGCAGAGCGCCAGGGGGGAATTCTGCCGCGCACCTTCGCCGTTCCCGTTCGAGCGAGGCCGCATGACGCCGGTTGAGCCGTACCACGGCGACGTCTTCGACGGATCGTGGGCTGCGGAGTGGGTGGGCAGCGACGGCGTTCAGCGAACCAAGTCATACGACCACATCGTTCGCGATCGGCTCCTTCCGGCGATCGGCGACCCAGAAGCAGAGGCTCAGAAGGCTTCGCAAACGTACTGGGACGAGAAGATGAGCGCGCCGGTGGGCGAAGACGGAGACGTCGACCCTGGATCGATCGCCGACGATGCAAACGACAAGGCCATCGAGACGTACGAACTGCTGTTCCCCCTCCGGCAATCCGCTCTCAACCTTGGGACGGCCGGTCTATTTCATTTGTTCGAGCAGACCTCTACTAGCTTCGGAAGGGCTTGGAAACGTGGAGACTGCAAGAAGCTTGAACACTTCCTTGATTGGCTTCGTGACGCGATCGGGGTTGATGCGAGAGCCCAGACGTTCTGGAGCACTGTTCACGAGCTCCATATGGTGGCGAATGTCATCAAGCACGGAGAGGGCTGGTCTGCCGACGAATTGAGGAAGATCAATCCTGTCCTGTTCGACTATCCGGGTACGCACGGCTTCATGGCCGGCCTTCACCATTCGCCAGTGGCGGCTCCACTCGCAGGCGGAGATTTGTTCGTCACAGAGGAGGACTACGTGCGGTACGTCGACGCGGTAGCGGCTTTGTGGACCTGGTTGGCGGAACAGCTCAACGGAAATCACTGGCACATTCCAAAGTGACGCCACTCCTCCTTTAGAGTGCGGGCTGCCTGCTGAGACTGAGGACCGAAAGTCGCGTTTCGGATCAGAACGGAATGTCGTCGTCTGTGAGCGCCGCCGCTCCCGCCTCATCAAGTTTAAGATCGAGCAGGATTCGTGCCGCGTGGTCCAGAAACTCGCTACGGTCCATGAATATGATGTGTCGTCGCTGGCCCGTGTCAAGCTTCTCCACGAGCCAAGCCCGCGCCTGCTTCGTGATCTCGCCGGCCGAGATGATGAAGATGTGATCGAGCAGTACCTTCCGGTTCGTGTCGGAGTCAAAGATCGGATGATCGATCGCCATCCGCGCTTGGCTCAGTACCGTTGCAACGTTCCTGTCTCCCCCGGCTCCACTAGAATCGAGTTTCTCCCGTTTAATCTGGGCGCAGAAGTAGAGCCAATGCCCGGTTGGTAGCTGCAACTTCATCCACAGGTCTTTTCCAAACTCGTTCGTTTTTTCTTTGTGGCCGGCAGGACTCACGCGATGGAAACCCAGGCGCTGAAAGAACGGCACGAGCATCCGCTCGGTCAAGTCGTCCTCCGAGGCGGAATCCAGAAACGCGGCGAGCGTCTTGCGTTGCTCGATCTCTTCCTGCGACAGCGGGCGCTGTGGCTGAAGCGCGGAAGATGTAGTCCCACTCCCGGTATTCCTGAGATGACAACGTCCTGTCGCGTCCAGGTACGCTACGAGCGAGTGACGATTCAGAGTTGTATTCAGCGCGTCAAGGGCTGGTTCGATCGGGAGGCACTTCTTCTCAAAGTCGAGCGGGTCGAATAGCTCCGCGATGATGCTCAGAAGGTCGTCCGACGGAAGACCTGCGACGGACGCCGGACCGAGATTCAGCTCGATAAGGCGATCCTTCGCCCACCACTTTCGCGTGGACCCGTCGTGAGCGACGTGAAGTCCGCAGCGCCGGAAGTACTCCGTGATATAGGAGCTCGAACGGTACGGAAACAAGGGGTGGTCGCCGATCACCATCTCCGCAAGGCTTTCGAGCACACGTTCGTCGAGCTTCATCCTGTGGGAGTATAGCGGCGGTTTGGGCGGACAACAGGCACACGCCATAACGATTCCGGAGAGGACCGTTGCGCATCGAGTCAATCGCGATTTCTGGTTTTCGATGTTTCGGCCCCGAGCCTCTTCGCGTCGATCTCGCCGGAGATCTGACCGCCGTGGTGGGCTCGAATGCCTCCGGCAAGACGGCCTTACTCCAGGCGATCGTCAAATGCTTCGGCGTGACCCGGGCGGAGCGCGCCATTGAGCCGAGCGACTTCCACATCGCAAGCGATGAGGATCCGACCGAACGGAAAGACCGCGATCTCTCGATCGATGTGATCGTCGCCTTGCCGGAGTTCACGACCGGTACACCGCCGGCTGCGACAGTGGCCCAGGTGTTCCGGCACATGAGGATCGAGAGGCCGGGTGCAGCGCCGGTCTGCAGAATTCGCCTCGAAGCTCAATGGGAGGATGACGGCACGGCGGACGGTGAAATTACGCAGGAGCTGTTCTGGGTAGACACTCTGGACGAGGCTGTCGACGACGACAAGCGCTCGACGCTTTCGGCAGCCGATCGCGCGCTCATTCAGCTGTATTA
>JACDDJ010000703.1 GCA_013817065.1 Acidobacteriota bacterium | reverse complement strand
GGCGTGGGGTTCGGCAACGTTTCGCAAGTGGTACACAACGAAATCGTGTAAATTGGTCTGCCTGTATGTACCGGCGGAACTAAAGCAGGACTGTCGCCAGGCGAGGGCGACGCAAGAGGGGCCTAATGTACATTCACGTGGATCGAGACGCGACGGCGCCACCGTACAAACAAATCGAGGACGCAATCCGCGGACTCATCGAGCGCGGCGTGCTCCCCTTCCGTGCGAGGCTGCCGAGTACGCGGGACCTAGCCTCGGAGGTCGGCGTCAATCGCCTCACGGTTCATAAGGCCTACCAACGCCTGGAGACCGACGGCCTTATTACCACGAAGGTCGGCAGCGGCACGTTCGTGTCTTCTAGGTCGCTCCGCACGCAAACCGAGCCGGATCTGCCGGGCGGACTCCCCGAGGATCCTTCCCTCGGAGTGTGGGGGCCGCTCTTCGTGAATCCGCGCCTCGCGACACGAGCTCTGCCATCCATGACTTACCTGAAAGAATGCAGCGCGTCATTCGTCTATGCGGCCCCGCCCCCCGACCTTTTCCCGGTCGAGGAGTTCCGTCACTGCACAAACTACATCCTCAAGAGGCGCGGAGCCGAGGTATATCGCGTCGGTGCTGACGCAAGTGGCCTGCCGTCACTGAAGGAATACCTGATTGGCTGGCTCGCGCAGCACGACATCGTGGCAACTGAGCGGACGCTCGTCATCACCACGGGCTGCCAACAGACTTTGGACCTTACGCGCAAGCTGCTCGTTGGCCCAGACGATTCGATGTTGCTCGAGAACCCTTCATTTCCCGGGGCGGTGGGTGCGCTTTCTCCTTCAGGCACGGGCCTGATGGCACTGCCGGTGCACGAAAGCGCACCGCCGTTGGATCCATCAACGCTCGTTAACCATCAGAAGCGCTGCAAGCTCATGTACGTCACGCCCAACTTCCACAATCCAACCGGCCTGACAATGCCACTCGGCCGTCGTCGCGAGCTGGCGGACATCGCGCTCCAGTACAGTATCCCGCTGATCGAAGACGACGTCTTCGGGGCACTGCGGTATGAAGGTGCAGCACAGCCTTCGCTGCAGTCACTCTGTCCGCGGATGGTGATTCACGTGGGTAGTTTTTCAAAGATGCTGAATCCTAGCCTGCGCCTCGGGTGGATGGTTGCGCCCGAGCCGTTCGCTGAACAGATCACGGTCGCGAAACAGGCGAGTGACCTGCACACCAGTACCCTTGTGCAGACAGCGATGGACGAGTTCTGCCGTCGTGGGCTGATGATTCGTCAGCTGAAGCGGGTCCGGCGAGTATTCAGGGGCCGTCGCGATGCGATGGCCGAGGCACTGCACCGCTACTTCCCTCGCGACTCGCGATGGTCAGTTCCCGAGGGCGGTCTGTCGATGTGGGTCACCCTGCCCGACGACATGGACACGCGCGACCTGCTCGCTCTCGCGCAGGATCGCGGCGTGCAGTTCTTGCCAGGAGCGATCTTCTACTTCAGCGGCTCCAGGCACAACTGCATGCGTCTCAGCTTCGCGACTGAGAATGAGGCCGTTATCGACGCTGGCATTCGCACATTAGGCGATATCATTGGGAAGCGCCGCCTTCGCCTGATACGACCCGCAACGTGCCAGGACCGGCGGGCCGTGATCTAGAGCCGCTCCTGTTCGAAGAGGCCGCTAGCCCAAGGCTCGTTGCAGGAAGGTGTCTGGACGACAGCCGGGGGACCGGTGGCGCTCTCGTGCCATCGGCTTTACCAGACATCAGTGAGCAAGTGGCTCGTTTGCAGAGCGGCAATCCTTCGCCGCCCCACCTGACCGTCCCTTCGGCTCTCTCATGCTACAACCGCCACTATGGTGATCTCGACGCGCGCGCCAGCGGGGATCGCGCCGACCTGCACCGTCGTTCGACCAGGCGGATCGCTACGAAAATATTCCGCGTACACCTCATTCATCTGCTGAAACTCGCTGAGATCCATCATGTGGACCACAGCCGACACGGCATCGTCCAGCGTGCCACCGGCCTCCGCAAGGACGGCGTTGATGTTCTCGAGGGCTTGCCTCGTCTCGGCAACAATGCCTCCAGGGACGATCTTGCCGGTCTTTACGTCGATGCCTGTGAGTCCCGCCACGTAGACGGTATTGCCAGTCCGGATGCCCTGAGAGAACGGACCAATTGGGGGCGCAAGCCGGGAACTTCTAAGTGCCTTCTTTTGACGCGGTCCGCTGGGTTGGCGTGTAGCCGCATGCGTGTGGCCGCCACCCGACCCCAGAAAGACAGCAGGGACGGTGGCAACGGCAGAGAGTCGGCGCAGGAATGTTCGACGGAGTTTGGTCATGTTAACTAAACTAATTGATTAAATCACTGAACTAAGTTTCACGCTCTGTCGATGAGGGCCACGTCACACCGACGCCACCGCGGTCACCGTGATCTCCACGCGTGCGCCTCCCGGCAGTGCGGTGACCTGCACGGTCGTGCGCCCGGGCGGGTCCTTGCGGAAGTATTCCGCGAAGATCTCGTTCATCTTTTCGAACTCTCCGAGATCCGTCATGTGCACGGTCGCTGCGACTGCGTTGTCGAGGGTCGAACCACCCTGTTCGAGGATGGCCTTGATGTTCTCGAAAGTTTGGCGTGTCTCGGCCGCGATGCCCCCGCGCACGACCTTGCCCGTCTTTACATCGACACCCTTCTCTCCAGCCACGAAGATCAGGTTTCCAACCTTGATGCCTTGAGAATACGGCCCGATAGGTGCTGCCGCTTGCGAAGTTTTCAGCACTAGCTTCTGTCCTGCGCCGGCCGTAGCAGCACCGGTGGGCGCTGCAGCTCCAGTATCGGACGGAGCCGGTGCGCTGAGCTCTGTTTGCGGATTGGTCAATTCGTCCCCCCCAATCG
>JACDDJ010000702.1 GCA_013817065.1 Acidobacteriota bacterium | reverse complement strand
TCGTAGAGCCAGCCCGTGTAGTAGACCAACACCTTGTTCCCTGAAGCAGCGGGGACGCCGCTGCCGGCGCGCAAGTCGGTCTGCGAGAAGGCAGGGGTAGGGGATGTTGGCGTGCCGTCGTTGCATCCGGTCACAAGTGCTGCCGGCAGCACGATGCAGAGAACGACGATCGCCTTACGCAGCCTTGATGAAATCGTAGTGGTCACAAGTGGTTCCTCCTATATCTAGAAAATCCTGAAGCGGGCGCCGAACAAGTATGAGCGCACGCGGTTCTCGAACTCCGCGGCCGTGTTGTCGCGCGCCTCGCCCTTCAACTGTGCGATGTTGGCTTCGCCGTAAAGTGCAAACCGCGGCGTGACCCACACCTCGATCCCGCCTCCGTAAGTCCAGCCCCATCCCTCCGCCTGGAAGTCGATCGTCTGCGAGTCCGTACCAAGGGTCTGCACCGTTGTAGCCGTGCTTTCGTGCCAGTTTGTGCCGCCCTGCCCGTACAGCCGCACCGGCCCGAGCGGGACACCGACCTTGGCGACGAGGGTGATCGCGGTGTGAATCTCCACGCTTTCGGTGAACGTGAACGCCCCTGAGGTGCCGGACCCTGTCGCGGTCGAAGGCTTCAGATAACTGCCTTCCAGCCCCAACCACCGCGTCGGCCAGTAGGTAACCCCGGCAGTGAACGCGCCCGTGGTCTCGTCACCGGCACAATCCTCCACCCTGCCGCAGCGGAACAGGAACAGTTCCGGGAACTGCGTCAGGCCGCCGCCGGCGAAGATCACTAATCCCGTTGGCGCGGGACGCCGGGGACCGGAGGTGTTGGGGTTGTAGCTGCCCTGTCGCAGCAGGACGACCGGGATGGCGTTGGCGACATTGATCACGATCGTAGAGCGCTGGCGGAGCCAGTAGATCCCGCCGATGTCGTTCCGCGTGCAGCCCGACTCGGCGTCAGGAGGGAGCTGGTTTTGCTCGATGACGTGTACTCGCCGCACCTTGCCGCAGGTGTCGACGAAGAGGCGCGCGTTCATCTCGGGTCGTGCGGTATCGCCCGCAGGCACGGCGAAGCTCGCCGTCCCGACGCCGGTGGCGTCAATGGTGCCGGTGCCGGCGCCTGCGCCGTTCACCAGGACTTCGATCGTTTCGCCCGGCACCGCGCCACGTACCATCACCGTCTGCGCCGCCGCAGACGAGGCCATCCAGAAAACAGTCGCGGCCGCTATCGCCAGCAGCCGCAGAGGGTTCGACATCCGCTCTCCTTGAGAAGTGAGAATTATCCTTCAGAAAGACGTGCAGCGGCTACTTCTGGTCTGTCTGGCTTGCCGGTTTTCGCCCCAGGAAGATGGTGTGGCGCGGGCCACCGCTCTCGAGGCGCGCCCGCACCCGCTCAACATGGACGTTGAAACCGGCGTATTTCAGGCGCTGCTCGAACTTCCTGTCCTCCCAGGCCGACCAGACAGCAAGCGTGCCACCTGGGCGCAGGGCCGCGAATGCCGATGCGAGCCCCGGATCGTTGTAAAGCGACGCATTGCCAGTGGCAGTGAACGCGTCCGGGCCGTTATCGACGTCAAGGAGGATCGCGTCGAATGCGCCGGTCGCGGCGCGGATCGTTGCTGCGACATCGCCGAGCGCGATCCGAAGACGCGGATCACGTAGAGGATGGTCGGCCAGTGGACCGAGCGGTCCGTGGTTCCATTCGATCACCGCAGGAATCAACTCGGCAATAACGACGGACGCGCTGGGTGGAAGGATGTCCAGCGTCGCGCGCAGCGTGAAGCCCATTCCCAGGCCGCCGACCAGGATGCGCGCGACTTCCGCCGGCACATACCGGCATCCGAACGTGGCAAGGGCCTGCTCGGAGCCGTGCATGCGGCTCGACATCAGCGGCTTGCCGCCGGCGAGGATGATGAACTCGCGGTCCTGTCTCGTCAGCGCGATCAGCGTTCCGTCTGGCGCCCGTGTCTCGCCGAGCAGCTCGGTCGGTTTCACCGGAAGCGTTCGAGCCAGGCGCGGCGCGACGGGATCCGGTCACGCAGCGGCATGGGCGCATGATGCTTGCCGAGCGTCCAGAGGAAGTCCATCTTCGCGTGGATGGACCGCAGCGCCAGCGTGGCCTCGAATAGCACCACGTCAGCCGGCGACTTTTGCGTCAGCTCTTCGAACTTTTCAGAAAGAGAGCGGACCCGGTCGACGACCCGGCCGAGGCGGACGGAGGTGGACAGGATCAAGCCGGCACAGGCGGAAATCAGCACCGCCGGAGTAATCATCGACGTCAGCACTCCGAGGTCGGTCGGCATGTCGAGATTGTAGGACACTAGGGAGATGGTGCCGCTCTCCGTTCTGGACCTCGCGCCGATCACGCGGGGCAGCGATGCCGCGACCGCCCTGAAGAATTCACTGGAGCTCGCACGCCACGCGGAGCGGCTCGGGTACCGGCGGCTCTGGGTCGCCGAGCACCACAACATGCCGGGCATCGCGAGCGCCGCAACGGCTGTCGTCATCGCGCATCTTGCCGGCGGCACGTCGACGCTCCGGATCGGTGCGGGCGGGATCATGCTGCCCAACCATGCGCCGCTCGTCGTCGCTGAGCAGTTCGGCACGCTCGAAGCGCTGTTCCCTGGACGGATCGACCTCGGGCTGGGGCGGGCGCCAGGCACCGACCAGGCGACTGCGCGCGCGTTGCGCCGGACGCTGGCCAGCAATCCGGACGCGTTTCCGCAGGACGTTCTCGAGCTCCTCTCGTACTTCGAGCCGCGCGACCCTTCCGATCCTCCCGGAACAATCCGCGCTGTACCCGGCGAAGGCCTCACGATCCCGATCTACATCCTCGGATCCAGTCTCTTTGGCGCGCAGGTCGCCGCCGCCCTCGGCTTGCCGTTCGCGTTCGCCTCGCAC
>JACDDJ010000701.1 GCA_013817065.1 Acidobacteriota bacterium | reverse complement strand
GGCTACGAGATCTCCAAACTGATCGAACAGCGGACGGAGGGAAGCCTCCGGTTCACGCTCGCGTCACTCTACGCCACGCTTTACCGGCTGGAGGACCGCGGCTGGATCAAGGGCCGCTGGGTTGAGAAGGCCGGTCAGCGGCGCCGCTGTTATTACCGCATCACTGAAACCGGGCGCACCGTGCTTGCCGAGCAGCGCGAAGACTGGAGTCGCTTCGTCGCGGCGCTCGGCCAGATTGCCGGCGTCAAATATGCGTGAACCAGGAGTGGTGAGCTGATGACGAACGCACAACGTGACTGGAAATCCCTCGTTGCGCTCCACGCCAGGAGAGCCGGCGCCGATCTTCCGCAGCACACGATCGACGAGCTCGCCGCGCACGTGGAAGACATCTATAGCGAGGCGATGAGGGGCGGAGCTTCCGATGCGGACGCCTACCGGCGTGCCGAGACCGCGCTGGCGGAGTCGCCCCTCGCAGCGGTGCCGCGGCCTCGCTCGCGTCAGCCTGAGGCCCGCCTCGTCAACGAGGTGGCGACCGGACGCGGGCTGACCGGGCTTGCAGGGGACGTGCGCTTTGCGCTGCGCCAGTGGCGCCGCTCGCCGTCGTTCGCCGCAATCGCCATCCTCACCCTCGGCCTCGGCGCCGGTGCCGCAACCGCCATCTTCAGCATCGTCGATACCGTGCTGCTGCGTCCGTTGCCGTTTCATCAGCCGGAGCAACTCGTCTCGCTGTGGGAGAGCAATGCCGAGAAGGGCCTTCCAAAGGAGAAGCTATCGCCGGTCAACTTCATGGACTACCGGAGCACGCAGACGGCGTTCTCCGAAGCGGCGGCATGGTGGCGCCCGGAGGTCAATCTTGCCGAACCCGGACTCGAGCCGGTGCGAGTGAGTGCGATCGAGACGAGCGGAAACCTCTTCCAGGTCCTCGGCGTGTCGACGCAGCTCGGACCCGGTTTCCCGAAGGATGGTCCCTTCAACTCGCGCGACCTGATTGCCGTCATCAGCGACCGTGTGTGGCGGACGCGCTACAACGCGGATCCCGGCATCCTCGGCAAGACGATCGAGGTCAACGAAGGCGTCTACACGATTGCCGGCGTCATGCCGGCGAAGTTCAACTTCCCTGACGATGTGGATTTGTGGCTGCGGTTGAATTGGGACCTGACGCGGCATAGCCGCGCCGCGCACTTCATGGAGGCTGTCGCGCGGCTTCGACCTGGAGTGGATGCAGAGGGCGCGGCGCGCGAGCTGGCGCAAGTGAGCGGACGGCTCGGCGCCGAGTTCCAGGGAACCAACGCAGGGTGGCTGGCGCGGCCGGTGCCGCTGCTGGACGACATGCTCGGCTATTACCGACCGGCGCTTCTCGTCCTGCTCGGAGCCGTCGGCCTCGTCCTGCTCACGGCCTGTCTGAACGTCGCCGGTCTGCTCCTCGCGCGGGCTACGGCTCGAGCGCGAGAGATGGCCGTTCGTGCGGCGCTTGGCGCGTCTCGTGGACGCCTGATTCGACAGATGCTGATCGAGAGCCTTCTTCTCGCGGCCGCCGGCACCGTCGCCGGTGCAGTCGGGGCGATGGGGCTCCTGAAAGTGGCGATTGCGACCGTGCCCGCATCCGTGCCGCGCCTGGCCCAGACGTCCATCGACCTTCGGCTCCTCGGATTCGCGCTTGCGGTCGTGGCCGGAACGACGCTGCTATTTGGTCTGCTTCCCGCTGTTGTGGCGGCAAGCACGCAGGCGTCCGAGGCGCTGAAGGACGGCGCGCGAACGTCCACCGGTGTGCGCGGCCAACGTCTGAGTCGGGGACTGGTCGTGGTCGAGATCGCGCTGGCGTGCGCGGTACTCGTTGCCTCCGCATTGCTGGTCCGGAGCGTCACCCGGATGATGCAGGCGCCCACGGGCGTCCAGAGCGCCGGTGTCGTGACCGGAACGTTGCAGATCGAAGGGGCGAAGTATCAGCAGTGGCCGAGCGTGGAGCAGTTCTACGCCTCGCTCACCGGGACGATCCGCAGACAGCCCGGTGTCGAAGCCGCCGGCATCGCGAACGCGATCGTGCTGCAGCCTGGCTGGCGCATTCCGTTCGGCGTTGACGGACGGCCGCCGGCGCGTGCCGGCGAAGCGCCGATCGCGCAGCACGTCACGGTGGACAGCGGATACTTCGACACATTCGGCGCGCGGCTCGTCGGTGGACGTTACTTCACCGATACCGACACGGCGACGGGTGAGCCTGTGGTGATCGTCAACGAGACGCTGGCGAAGCGGACGTTCCCGGGTGAGGACGCGGTGGGGAAGCGCCTCGTCTCCACGGCGCAACAGGTCGGCCCGCTCGGCCGCAACCTCATGTTCGCGTCGCGACAGGTCCATACCGTCCCCTTCCGTATCGTCGGAGTCGTTGGGGATGTGCAGCAGGCGCCGATCGGTCAGGCGTTGGAGCCGGTCATCTACCACTCCTCGCGCCAGTTCCCGTTCCGCGCCATGACGGTCGTGGCGCGAGGCGCCGATACCGCCGCCGTGGTCAGCGGGATCCGGCAGGCGCTGCGCGAGACGGATGCCGCGATCCCGCTGAGCAATGTCCGCACCATGGACGAACGCATGGTCACCGCGACTGCCGCGCCACGACTGCTGACCGCCGTGCTGGTCACCTTCGCGACGCTGACCGGACTGCTCGCGGCGATCGGCGTCTACGGCATGCTGGCCTGGACCGTCAGCGAACGCCGACGCGAACTCGCGATCCGCCTCGCCCTGGGTGCGCAACCGGGCGCGCTGGCCATGATGGTTACGCGGCAGGGGCTCGCACTCGCCGCCACTGGCGTCGCGCTCGGATTGCTCGGCGCCCAACTCGCGGGCGGCGTCCTCCAGGCCGTACTGTTCCAGACGCGCACTACCGACATCCCCGCCATG
>JACDDJ010000112.1 GCA_013817065.1 Acidobacteriota bacterium | reverse complement strand
CTCGAGGGGCTGTCCTTTCGGGTCCTCGAGCGGCCAGTCCTCGACCTTCAGGCCGGGCACGTAGGGACACTTGTCGCCACATCCCATCGTCACGAGAAGATCGGCGTCGCGCGCGAGTTCCACGGTGAGCTTCTGGGGCGTCGCACTCGAGAGGTCGATCCCGACCTCGTTCATCACCTGCAGCACTTCGGGATGCAGCCGTGCCGCGGGCGCCGTGCCGGCGGAAATCGCGCGAGCTTGCGCCGGATCTGCCAGGTGGTTCAACCAGGCGGCCGCCATCTGCGAGCGCCCGGCATTGTGCACACACGCAAACACAATCGTCTTCACGTTCAATTCGGTCCTACGAGCAGCAGGTCGGGCCGCAGCAGGCGGCTTTCTCAGGTTTGACGGCGCGGATGAAGGCGCTGGCGATCTTGCCATCGACCTGGCCGGCAAGCGCGTTCACATCAAGGCCCGCTTCGGTCAGGAAGTGCTTCGCGTCTTCAACCCGGTAGACACGCCACGGTTCGACGTCCACTGACTCAAATCCTGCATCGTCGAGCAACCCGCGGTAGTCGTCCTCATGGAGTGCGCCGGCAACGCAGCCGACCCACAATTCCATGCTCTTGCGGACCGCCTCCGGCACCTCACCGCGCACGACCACGTCGGAGACCGCGAAGCGGCCGCCTGGCTTCAGGACCCGGAAGGCTTCGCGGAGCACCGCTGCCTTATCGGACGAAAGATTGATCACGCAGTTCGAGATGATGACATCGACGCTGTTGTCAGGTAGCGGAATGTGCTCGATTTCCCCCTTGAGAAACTCGACGTTGGTGGCGCCCGCCTTCTGCTGGTTCTCGCGCGCAAGAGCGAGCATCTCGTCGGTCATGTCGAGGCCGTAGACCTTGCCGGTCGGCCCGACGCGCTTCGCGGCGAGGAGGACGTCGATGCCACCGCCCGATCCGAGGTCCAGCACCGTCTGACCGGCCTCCAGGGTGATCAGCGCGGTTGGATTGCCGCACCCGAGTGACGCCGCGACGGCGGCCTCGGGAAGCGTGCTGGTTTCATCTGGTCCGTACAGATTCGAGGTGATCGGATCGCCGCAGCTGCTGGACGTGCCGCAACATCCTCCCTTCTCCTGCCCGGTCTGCGCCCGGATAGCGGCCTCGCCGTACTTCTGCTGGATCACGTCCTTCATCGCCTGGGTGCTCATGAATGGCTCTCTTCTTCCTGCGCGTCGTCGCGCGCATATATGCGTTGAACCGAATATATGGTCGCCGTGCTATATTTGTCAAGGCGAATATACATGGCTACCGACAAGCAGCTCGCGTCGCTCGACACACTCTTCAAGGCACTGGGCGATCGCACTCGATTGCGCATTCTGTCATTGCTCCAGGCCGGTGAGATCTGCGTCTGTGACATTCACGGCAGTCTCGGACTGCCGCAGCCGGCGGTCTCGCGTCATCTTGCCTACCTGCGCAAGGCCGGTCTCGTCAGCGGCCGCAAGGACGGGCTGTGGGTGCACTATCGCCTCGCCAGTCTTCCCGACCCGGTGGCCCAGACGGTCGTCGACGCCGTCAACCACGCACTCGGTCACACCGCTGCCGCCGAGCGGGACCGGCGCCGCCTGCTGAAAGTGGCGAACGTGGCGGCGGTCGAGCCACAGCCACGCGTCCGCTGCTGCTGACCGGCCGCCTTCTTCGATCCTCTCGGCACCGCTTCTCAGCGTTAACGCCGAATTAACCTTCCTGTCATCGCAACGAAATCCGCGGGCACTACTCTCGAGGGCGATGAGTCGGGTCCCCCGTGTCCTCGTGGTTGAAGATGAGCAGGATATCGCTGCCCTGATCAAGCACGCGCTCGAACGTTCCGGCGACGCGCAGGTCGACGTCGTGAGCAGCGGAGATACCGCGCTCCGGGCGGTCCGGGACACGGCACCCGATCTCGTCATTCTCGATATCAACCTCCCGGTCATCAGCGGCACCGAAGTGTGCCGCATCATGCGCGGGAATGCCGAGACCGCTCAGACCCCGATCATCATGCTCACGGCCCGTACCAGCGAGTCCGATCGCGTCGCGGGCCTCGACCTCGGCGCCGACGACTATGTCACCAAGCCATTCAGCCTGCGCGAGCTGTCGGCCCGCGTTCGTGCCGTTCTGCGACGCCGCAAGAGCACACACGAGATCCCCACGGCCCTGTTCCAGGGACGGCATCTCCGCGCCGATTTCGACGCCGTCGCGATCTCGATCGACAACGAACCGATCCGCCTGACCCGGCGCGAATTCGAGCTGCTCAAGTTCCTGATCGAGAACCGCAACCGGGTGCTCTCGCGGGATCGCCTGCTCGAGCGCGTGTGGGGCTACGACCGCAACGTCGAGACCCGGTCGGTCGATGTCCATGTCGGTCGGCTCCGGGCCAAGCTCGGCCCCGCCGGCCCGCAGATCGAAACGATCATCGGGCTCGGCTACCGCTTCGTCGAATAACCGCCCCGCCGATAGACGTTTGCGGCGACGTCACGCACGTGACGTCACCAAGCCCCGACTTGTCGGTCGCCATCCGCCTAGACGCGCGCCGAAAGCCGCGCGTCTGCCGGGGGAGAAGGTCTCGGGATCAACCCCGGCTGTTGCAACGACCAGGCGCGCTAGCCCACCCGTCACGCAGCAGGTGCTGACGCGCGCCTTCCGAGGAGATCACCACTCTCGCACACCGCCCGTAGAGCCACGTTTCGTAATGGCGCCGAGCGATACCGCGCACCGAAGACGACGCCTCCACGCCGGGAACGCCATCATGGGTGCTGATCAGTGGCAGTCCAAGTCGAGCACTGAGCCAACGCATCCAGACCGCCGCGAGACGCGGACTCGCCCGGTGGATCGCGTCCACATCGTCGTCGTGCAATCGCGCCCGTAGTTGATACAGCACCGGTCTGTGATCCGAGCACCGGCCGGGGGCAGAGATCCTGTACTCGCGAGGCTGGAGGGAATGGGGGGCATGACGTATCAGTGCGTCATGCTCGGAACGGAGTCCCTTATCGTCCGTGACTATGCCGATACGAATCGCGGGCCGTTCGCCCGCGGAATGCCAGGGGACGAGCGCCGAACCCATCGGCGCGTAGATACGCGGCGTCATGCGACCTCCTCGAGCCAATGCGACGGAGATCGCCCGCTGGGGACAGGCGATGGCGTGGGCCGGCAGAGACCTCGCCGACCGGAACACCATTACCGATGTGGGTGACAGACGTGTGGCGGCACTGCAACGTCGACGTAAATTTGTCGCGCTCGATTGCCTCTCGAAAATTTACATCAACGCTCAGCGTCCGTCACGCCGAAGCGGTAGAACTGGCCAATGTCTTACTCCTATACCATCCGGCTCTGGTGCGGATGCTCCGTGTATGTCTCCTGCCATCCCCGGACACGCCTGGCCAACGCCCGAATCGTCGAACATCGAGGGGAGGCCTGCCCGGAGCGGCGGCACCAACCAGGCAGCCGGCTCTGGCTCTGGGAACTGCTGCCAGACCACCGTGGTCATGAACCGGCCGTCCTGTTCGAGCAGGGGTGACTCGAGCTGGCCTGGCAAAGCGGAACAACGCGTCGCCGCAGGGTTGAGCTAGCGACGCGGGGCTACGGCGCGCACACGAGTGCCAATACCCCCTTGGCCCAGGCGTTGCTCACTTGCACGTGCGGCCGCCTTACGCAGCTGGGCTTCGAGCCCGCGCCCGAGCTCTACGTTAAACGGGCGACGGCGCACGCTGCGTCGTTGCCATGCGCAGAAGCCTGGCAGCCTCGTCGGGCCCCAACCAGCCGAGGATCTTCAAATCCTTGTGCTCAAAGGTCACGGCGGCCGCGAAAAAGTGCTCTAATTCTGCCCGTGTTCGTTCGGTGAGGTCGTGAACCGACCCCACGCTCTGCATTGTGACCGATCCAAGCGGCACAGCGATGAGTCGGTCGTTTCGTTCGCGGGCGCGTGTCGTCGCGTTCGCCTGTTCGACTTCGAGCGCACCGATGACTCGGCATTGCAGTACCACCCCGGGATAACTTGTGCCTTCCCAGATGACCAGGGCATCCAGCGGGTCGCCATCAGCGGCCAGCGTCGACGGCACGAAGCCCCAGTCGGCGGGATACGTCATGCCGGCGGGCAGCGGACGCGAGAGCGTTATCGCCCCGAGCTCCGTGTCGTATCGAAACTTGGACGCAGATCCTCTGGGCGTCTCGATCACAACATGGACCGCTCCTTCGGCTCCGAGTGCGGGTAAGGATTCGAGAGGTGGTGACACGAGCAGAGCCCTCCGATGCGCGGACGACCAGTATGGCACTCATGTGTAACGAGTAAAGTCACGAGGAAGCAACTAGACGATTACCCACGGTGCCGACGAGTCGGGTGGTGGGCGGTCCCCTCATTCGACCGAGCGACAACGTCAACGCAATCCAGTGGCCGCGTAGTTGCGTAGGACTAAATACTGGCACCTATCGTCAGCCATCGAAGGAGTAGCTATGAACAAGCTTGCGCGAGGATCCATCACCGCCATTACCCTGGCGGCGGCCGGGATCGCACTACAGGCCTCGAGTCACCGGGAGGCACCGGGAATCACCAAAACACCCAAGGTCGACGGAACCGATCTCTACATGTTCCGCAGCTACGAAACCGGCCGAGCTGGCTTCGTGACTTTACTGGCCAACTATCAGCCGAACCAGGATCCGTATGGCGGTCCGAACTTCTTCATGTTCGACGAGGCCGCGGTCTACGAAATCCACGTCGACAACAACGGAGACGCCCGGGAGGATATGACCTTCCAGTTCCGCTTCCAGAACCGGAACAAGAACATCCAGCTCACCGTGGGCGACCGCTCTGTTCCCATTCCGTTCATCAACATCGGATCGATCGGCCCCGGCCGGGACGATACCGCGAACCTCAATGTCGAGGAAACGTTCAGGCTATCGGTGGTTCGTGGCGATCGTCGCTCGGGTGACTCTGCCGACGTCACCAATGCGGCGGGCGGCAGCGCCACCTTCAAGAAACCAGTCGACCGGATCGGTGACAAATCGATCCGCCTCAATGACCCCACCGCCTACAACACCTACGCGAACAACCACATCTATGAGGTCAACATTCCTGGATGTGCTGCTACCGGCGCGCGCGTGTTCGTCGGCCAGCGTCGCGAAGGGTTTGTCTTCAACGTCGGAGAAACCTTCGACCTGATCAATACCAACCCGCTCGGCCCGGTGGATGGCGAAACCAACGATCTGGCCGACAAGAATGTCTCGACGCTGGCGTTGGAAGTCCCGATTTCGTGCCTCGTCCGGAGCGGCGAGCCGGTTATCGGCGCCTGGACAACCTCGAGCCTTGGCGTCGGCGTGAACGCCGGCGGCCAGACTCCTGGCGCGGGTGCTGGACCGTGCCCCGCAGGGCAGCCGTCCGCACCGAAACCGGGTCCGACCTTCGTGCCCGATCAGACCTGCACGGGATGGGTCACGCCCGATCATCCCGCACGCCGGGGCGCCGGTGGCGGCGTCCCAGGAGGACCCGCCGCCAGAGGCACGCAGGTCTCGCGACTCGGCAACCCGCTGGTCAATGAGGTGGTCATCGGCCTGAGCGGCAAGGACCCGTTCAATGCCAGTGAGCCCGCAAATGACGCGCAGTTCCTCGGCTATGTCACCCACCCGACGTTCCCGGTCATCATCCAGGCGCTGTTCGGTGTCGCGCCGCCGCCAACCCCCCGTAACGATCTCGTGCAGGTGTTTCTAACCGGTGTGCCCGGGGTGAATCAGCCTGCCGGGGTGGTACCGTCCGAGATGTTGCGCCTGAACACGTCTACGACTGCCGTAGCAGCGGGGGCGCAGAATTCTCTCGGCGTCATCGGTGGGGACACCGCGGGTTACCCCAACGGCCGCCGCCCGGGCGACGACATTGTTGACATCACGTTGCGTGTCGCGGAGGGCATCCTGCTCTCGCCCACGCCCGGGACCTTTCCGAAGTTCACCGACGGTGCGTTCAACAACGCGACCATCGCCTATGACCCGGATGGGAACATCACGGGCAACGCGAGCTTCCGGCTGTTCCGGGACACGTTCCCGTACCTGAACACGCCGTTGTCACCTTCGCCCAAGCCGACCCATCAGTAAAGGACGGCTCTTGTATGCTGGACCGCTGAGGCGGTCCAGCTTTTTTTTGGACACGCGCAATGAACAACGCCGCTCGATCGCATCGAAATCGCCGCCAGCATCGCACCGTGCAGGCGGCTGCCGTGGCGGCCTGCTTTCTTCTTCTCACCGGGGCTTCCGCCCTGGCGCATGACCTCTGGATCGAACCGTCGGCGTTCGTCGTGGACGCGGGCAAACTGATCGGCATCAAGCTGCGTGTCGGCGTCGACCTTCTCGGTGATCCCGTCCCGCGAGATCCGGCGCTGATCGACCGGTTCATTGCCGCGGATCGCGCCGGCATCAAGCCGATCATCGGGCGCGATGGGGAGGATCCCGCAGGCCTTCTCCGGGTCACGAGTCCGGGCCTCGTGATAGTCGGCTACGCCAGCACGCCCAGTCGGATCGTGCTGCCCGCAAACAAGTTCAACGAGTACCTCCTCGAAGAAGGCCTCGAAAGCGTGGCGGCCCTCCGGGCGAAACGCAACCAGACAGACGCCGAGGCACGGGAGTCGTTCGCCCGCTGTGCCAAAGCCCTCATTTCTTCGGGACCCCTGACGGCCGCCGACGCTGACCGTGCCCTCGGCTTCACGCTCGAACTCGTGGCCGAGCGGAATCCTTACGCGCTTCAGGCCGGCCAGTCGCTTCCAGTGCGCCTGATTTATCAGAACAAGCCGCTCGCCGGCACCCTCGTGGTCGCCGTGAACCGACGCAATCCGTCCGCGAAACTCTCGGCTCGCTCGGGCAAAGATGGCCGCGTTACGTTCAACCTGCCCGAGCCCGGCATGTGGTTGATCAAAGCCGTGCACATGACGGCGGCTGCCCCCGATGCAGAGAGTCAGTGGGCAAGCTACTGGGCATCGTTGACCTTCGAGCTGCCCGGCAAGGCAGCGGCGGCTCCGCCACAGCGCTGAGCGAGCGGCATCGTGCTGTTCACAACCAAACTCGCCTCCGTCGCGATCCTGGCCTGCGGCCTGATCATCGGGCCGTCGATGACGACCACGGTGAAGGCGCACGAGATCGGGACCACCAGGGTGTCGGTGGTTGCGCTGGATCGATCACAGTTCGAGATCGAAGTCGTGACCGACGCGACCGCCCTGCTCGAGAAAATGGAAACGATCGCCGGTGAACCGGTGTCCGCGTCCACTGATGTCTCGACCCTGCAGCGGCGGCTCGAGACGCTCGGCCCAATCTTTCAGCGGCGGGTGACCGTTTCGTTCGGTGGAAGCGCGGTGCAGCCGACGCTCCGGTGGAGCGTCGCGCCTCCTACTGCGACAGGTGGAAGCCCGATCGCGACCGTGAGGCTCACCGGCGATGTGCCTCCGGCCGGCGGGACACTGACGTGGAAGTACTCGTGGACGTTCACCTCCTACTCACTCACTGACCGGCGCGGCGGGCACGCGGCAACGACCGAGTGGCTGGAGGGCGACACGAGCAGCTCGTCTCTGCCTGTCGAGGCCGCGACCGCCCCCGAGTCTCGTCTGAAGCTGGCGGCGCGTTATGTCGTGCTTGGCTTCACCCACATTCTCCCGAAGGGGCTCGATCACGTCCTCTTTGTTCTGGGTATCTTTCTCTTGAGCCGCCGGGTACGGCCGATCCTCCTGCAGGTCACGGCGTTCACCGTGGCGCACTCGATCACCCTCGCCCTCAGCATCTACGGCCTGGTGAGCCTGCCTTCAACGATCGTCGAGCCGGCGATTGCGCTCTCCATTGCCTACATCGCCATCGAGAACATCGTCGTCAAGGACCTTCGGCCGTGGCGGTACGCGTTGGTGTTCGCCTTCGGCCTCTTGCACGGGCTGGGCTTTGCCGGCGTGCTCAAGGACGTCGGGTTGCCCCCTTCTCAGTTTCTGACCGCGCTGTTTGGTTTCAACGTCGGAGTGGAGCTCGGGCAGCTGACCGTAATCGGCGCCGCCTTCCTGCTGGTCGGATTCTGGTTCCGGGATCGCATCTGGTATCGAGCGCGCGTCGTGCTGCCCGCCTCGGTGGTGATTGCCTGCGCCGGTCTCTACTGGACGCTCGAGCGCCTGAACTTCATCGCCTGACGCGCGCGCTGTCGACGCGTTTTCGGCGCTACCTGGCGCGGTTCTGACGCCGCAGCCATCCCTGCCACTACCACCGCTGAGAACCTGATCATCGTTCCCCCCCCACGGACCAGCGTGATGTGGGCCCCTGCCCCGCTCTACGGCGGCTGAGGAGAAACGGATTGGGACCGGTGGCGTGACGGGCGCACCTGGTGCAGCGGGAATGTTCCCGCCCCCACCAGTGTTTGGACGGTTCAATCCAAGTGTTTGGACGGTCAATCCAAGCTGGTCCCGCTGACGTAACACCATAGACACGCCTGCTTCAGCACATGGACCGACACGAGGACATCTGGGATCAGCTCACGGGCTACGCGCTGGGCGAGCTCTCAGCCGAGGCGCGGGGACGGGTGGAGTCGCATCTCGCCGGCTGTGCGGAGTGCGCCATCGAAGCGCGCCAGCTGTCCAAGGGTGTCGATGCGATCTCCCTGTCCACACCGCCGCTGGCGCCGCCGCCGGCCGCGAAGGCGCGCGTGCTCGCGGCGCTCGAGTCACGGACCGTCTCACCATCCGTATCGAAGGGCCCGGTCCACTCCACCCTCTCCTCCAGGGGAATCTCATTGGCGTGGCTGGCCGCCGCCGCAATGATCGTCCTTGTTCTTGGCGGCATGTTGTTCCTCTCGCAGGAGCGTGCGGCTCGCCTTCTCGATGAACGGCGTAGAGCCGACGCGGAAACGGCGCGTTTGACCGGGGAAGCTGCCGCCGTCGGGCTGCAGGCGGATCTGGCCGTCGCGATCCTGACCGCGCCCGACATGCGACGCATCGACCTGCAGGGATTTGATGTCTCTCGTGACGCCACCGCGCGCGCCTATTGGAGTGGAACCAAGGGACTGCTGATCGTCGCCGATCGATTGCCGGTACCGCCGCCAGGACGGATCTACCAGGTCTGGCTCATTGGCGCGGGAGCGCCCGGCCCGGTGAGTGCCGGCCTCATCGACGGACAGTCAGGCCGCTGTATGCTCATCGTCCCGGCGCCCTCAGGAGTAAGCGGCCGATCTGTCACGGTCGCGGTGACGGACGAGCCGGACGGGGGCCTGCCGGCACCGAGCGGATCCAAGCATCTCGTCGGGTCGATGTAGCTGGTCGCGGCGGTCAAGGCGGCGGGGCTGGTCGAGACGTTGAAGGGCGCCGGTCCGTTCACCGTGTTTGCGCCGACCAACGACGCATTCGCCAAGCTGCCAGACGGGACGGTCGACACGCTGCTCGAGCCCGAAAACAAGAAGAGGCTCACCTCGGTGCTGACTTATCACGTCGTCGCCGGCAAGCACGACGCGAAGAGCCTGGTGGCGAAGGCGCGTGAGGGCAAGGGCAAGGCGGAGCTCAAGACGGTCAGCGGCGACACGCTGTCGGTCGTGTGGAAGGACAACAAGCTTTGGCTGCAGGACGGCAAGGGCATGAACGCCGCGATCACGACGGCCGACGTGTTCCAGTCGAATGGTGTCATCCACGTGATCGACACCGTCGTAATGGCGAAGTAGGGACCGGCAAGCTCTCGGGGCACCACCGCGGTGCCCCGAGAGCGTTCTCCCGGCGTTTGGTGTACATTCAGAGAGCATTGCAGGCCGACCTCATCCTCCTCGATCGAGTCGCTCGCGGCGATCAAAGCGCCGTCGGCGAACTCTATGACTTGCATAACCACCTGCTCTTCGGACTCCTCGTTCGGATCCTCACCGAGCGGGCTGAGGCAGAGGAAGTTCTGCAGGAGGTGTTCGTCCAGGCGTGGACGCGCGCCGACACGTATGATCCGTCACGCGGCACGCCGGCTGGTTGGCTCTGTGGCATCGCACGGCACCGCGCGATCGATCGCCTTCGTGCCCGGACCCGCGGTGTCCGGACCCTTGAAGGCGT
>JACDDJ010000700.1 GCA_013817065.1 Acidobacteriota bacterium | reverse complement strand
CCGATAGTCGGCACCCTCTCGCGTCAGGTTGGGGTTGTAGTACGGATCGTCATCGATCAAAGCCCCCCAGCGCTGCCGCATCAACTCGAGATCCTCGCGCCTCTTGTCACGCGGCCCAACGCTGGCCGACTCGTGATGAAACAGCTGCGCGTACGGCGTGAATACGATGCGGAAGCCTGCCTTGCGGACGCGCAAGCAGAAGTCGATGTCGTTGAAGTCGATCGGCAACGCTTCGTCGAAACCGCCGACCTGGTCAAATACCGAGCGGCGCGTCATCAGGCACGCCGCCGTCACCGCGGAATAGTTGCGAATCGACAGGGCGCTGGATGCATATCCGGGTGATGCGCCGGGATGTTGATGAAAGGCGTGCGCGGCGACGCCGCCAACGCCCAGCACCATCCCGATGTGCTGCAGTCGTCCGTCGGGATAGAGCAGCTTGGCTCCCACGGCGCCGACGCCTGGATCCTGCGATTGTTCAAGCATCGACGACAGCCACTCAGGGTCCGTCACCTCCACATCATCATTCAGCAGAACCAGGTGCTCGCCCTGTGCGCGTGACGCTCCGAGGTTGATCTTGCGGGAGAAATTGAAGGCTGTGCTGTCGTCCGTCACCACGGTGTGGCGGACGCCCTCGAGCGCCGCCAGGGTGGTCGGCTGAAGACCCGCGGGTTCAGCGACGATGATCAGTTCGTATTCCTGCCAGGACGTGAGTTGCCGGATGCTGCGGACGCATGACGCGAGCAGGTCGAATTCGCGCGCGCCCTCACGGCGCAGCCGACCGGCCGTAGGTATCACGAGCGAGACGAGTGGTGTTCCGCGGATCGTGCGCTTGATCCGGAAGACGCCGGGCGCCGGCCCCGGCAACACATCGGCGCGCAGGTCATTGCGTTTGATGTAGTCCTCGAGCGCGAGACGTCCGGCGTCCATGGCCCAGGGCTTGGCGAGGCCGGCGCTCGCCGTCGACTCCGGCAGCTTGCGCCAGTGATACAGGATCCGCGGAATGTGATGGATGCTGCCGGTCCGCTCCATCAGGCGCAGGACCAGGTCGTAGTCCTGTGCTCCCTCGTAGCCGCGCCGAAATCCGCCGACCTCCTCCAACACGCTTCGACGAACCACCATCAAGTGACACGTGTACATGCACGTGAGGAAGTGATCTGGAGACCAGTCCGGCTTGAAGTATGGATCGCAGCGCGAGCCGGTGAGATCGAGCTTGTCTTCGTCGGAGTAGATGAGATCGGCCGCCGGTTCTGCGTTGAGGAACCTGGCCACGTGAAACAGCGCATCCGGCGTCAGCTCGTCGTCATGATCGAGGAGCGCGACGAACTCGCCCGTTCCTGTCTCCAGCGCGGCGTTGCTCGCGGCAGAGATGTGCGAGTTGTTCTCGAGTCGAACGATCGAGATGCGGGGATCGCTCTGATACTCACGCAGGACCGCCACGGTTTCAGCGGACGTCGACGCGTCATCCGCAAGGCACAGATGCCAGTGCGGGTAGACCTGCGCGCGGACCGACTCGATGCAGGCGCGGAGCCACTTCGGGTCCGTATTGTAGACGGGCGTGACGATGTCGATGCGCGGCTGGAAGACGAGTCCTTTTGCCTCTTGTGCCATCCGTTCGAGGTCCGCGACGGTTGGACTCGTGCTGGAACACCACTTCGCGTAGCGCTCCGCCTCCTGTCCAGCGCTGGCGTCGTGGGCGACGCGCAGGGCGCTTGCGAATCCAGCCTGGCGCACGCGGGACACGAACGCGGCAACGGAGCGCTTCACCTCTGCGGCCGGCCGCCGCCGCTCCAGGCGCGGCTCACCGAACACCGCCCAGGCGCCGTCGGTCGACGCGCCGGACGGGACGACGGCCGAGAGCGTGATCGCGACGTTCTGTCCGTAGCGCCCGCCTTCTGACGGAATGTCGATCCGCAACCGATGCCAGCGGCGGTCGGTTACACGCCTGGTCACGTCGACGACCTGTTGGGTGCTGCGGGTCCATTCGTCCGAGAGACTTCGGATCTCAACCGTGAATACGATCGGCGATGGATGCTGCCGCCACATTCGCGGCGAGACACCAACCTCAGTGACGAACTGCGATCCCGGCATCGCGTTCAGGCGGTACTCGACGCCCGAGTCGGGATGACAGAGCAGCGCCTCGCGCCGCGTGTGGCGGATGGCCAGCGTACCGATCCATCTCACCGCCTCTGCGGCATCACCACGATCGGTCCACGATCGAACCGGGGCCAGCAGCCGAAGGGGATGTCCGCGTTGCAGAAGGTGAGTCGCAGCTCGACGTCCGGCGGCGACCGGCCCGAGCGATCCCACCCGGCCCGCAATGCTGCCGGCTGACCAGAGCGGATGCCGAATGCGGCTCGCTATCTCCCCGGCGCCTTCACGGGCTCTCACCAGCATCCGCAACCCGACGGAGCGTTCGACCAACGACAACTCCGCATGCAGGCTGCGATTCTCGTCCTCGGCGGCCGCCAGGTCGCGACGCGCGGCGGCGATGGCGCTCGCGATGTCCTCCGGGCTGTGCTGCGTCATAACGCGGTGCGTCCCTGGCGAACGGCTTCGAGCCGGCGACGGATGTGCGCCCCCGTGGCGGCAGGCGTCCAGCCCTGCGCGACATCGGACTGTGCTCGAGCGCCGCGCGTCTTTGCTTCGTCCTGATGTTCCACGACGTGTCGGATCAGCGCCGCGATGTGGTCGAGATCCGGATCGGCCCACTCGGCGCCGCGCATGTACGGACCGTAATCCCGGGTCAGCGCTACCAGCCTGTAGTCGATCGGGTAGCTGTTGTCGGCCGTCATGAAATCTACGTTACCGGAGTAGTTCGTCGCGATCACGGGCTTGCCGACCGACATTGCTTCGAGGAGCGAGAGCCCGAATCCCTCGGCTCGATGCGGCGAGAGGTA
>JACDDJ010000699.1 GCA_013817065.1 Acidobacteriota bacterium | reverse complement strand
AGGTACTGCGGCACAAGCTCGGCGAGATCGACGCCATCTTCGTCCCGGTTGGCGGCGGCGGACTGATCGCCGGTGTGGCCAGCTATGTGAAGGCCGTTCGCCCGGCGGTCGAGGTGATCGGGGTCGAGCCGTACGAGGCGGACGCCATGTACCAGTCGCTCCTGACGGGGCGGCGCGTCGTGCTGGACAGGGTCGGCATTTTCGCCGACGGCGTGGCGGTCACCGAAGTGGGGCAGCGGACCTTTCCCATCGTCCAGGCCACCGTGCGGGAGATCGTCCGCGTATCGAACGATGAAATCTGTGCCGCGATCAAGGACATCTTCGACGATACGCGGTCGATCATGGAACCAGCTGGCGCCCTGGCGGTGGCGGGACTCCGCGCCTGGGTGGCGCGCACGGGCACGACAGGCGCGCGGCTGGCTGCCGTCCTGAGCGGCGCCAACATGAACTTCGATCGCCTGCGATTCGTGGCCGAGCGTGCGGAGCTCGGCGAGGCGCGGGAAGCCCTGCTGGGCGTCACCATTCCCGAGCGGGCGGGAGCGTTCCGGGACTTCTGCACCACGATTGGCCGGCGCGTCGTCACCGAGTTCAACTACCGGCTGAGCGGCCGTGACGCGGCGCACATCTTCGTGGGCATCTCGACCCGCTCGAAGGATGATGCGGAGGCGTTCGCGTCAGCGCTGAACGCCGGCGGCTACCCGACGGTCAATCTCACCGACAACGAGCTGGCCAAGCTGCACGTCCGGCACATGGTGGGCGGGCACAGCCGCGAAGTGCGGCACGAGCAGGTGTACCGGTTCGAGTTCCCCGAGCGGCCGGGGGCGTTGATGGATTTCCTGGACAAGCTTGGAGGCCGCTGGAACATCAGCCTCTTCCATTACCACAATCACGGGGCGGATTTCGGACGGGTCCTTGCTGGTTTCGAGGTGCCGCCGGAGGACGGCGGCAGCTTCGAGGGGTTCCTGGACGGCCTCGGCTATCCCTATCAGCGCGAGGCCCGGAACGCAGCGTACGAGATGTTTCTCGGGTAACGCTGCCTCCTTTGCGCTTTTCGCTTTTCGCTTCCCGTTGCCTGCTTCTTGTTCCCAGCTTCCAGCTCCCAGCTCCCCCGAGAAATCACACCAGAGGCAAACGCAATTCCATGAACACCGGACTCTTTCGAAGTTTCATCCTGGGCGGCTTTGAGTGTTCCACGCACCGGCTGCCGACTGGCAGGCGGCTGGATCTGGTTCGTTCCACGCGCCACGACGAGTTCGCCCGCAGCGATTACGAGTTGCTGCAGCGGCACGGGATTCTGACCGCCCGCGACGGTCTGCGATGGCACCTGATCGAGCAGACCCCGGAACGCTATGACTTCGCGAGTGCCATCGGCATGCTCGAGGCCGCGCGCGACACAGGCATGCAGGTAATCTGGGACCTGTGGCATTACGGATGGCCTGACGACATCGACATCTTCAGTGCGGCATTCGTCGAGCGTTTCACCGCGTTCTCCAGGGAAGCCGCCAGGCGCATCAGCGAGTACGACGAGACACCATTCATCTCGCCGATCAACGAAATCTCGTTCTTCTCGTGGGCGGGCGGTGAAGGAGGCATCTTCAACCCGTTCGCGCAGCACCGGGGGGACGAGATGAAGCGGCAGCTGGTGCGCGCGTCCATTCACGCGATCACTGCCATGCGCGAGGTGAACCCGGCGATCAAAATCTTCCAGATCGACCCGATCATCAACGTCGTGCCGAGAAGCGACAGCGACGAGGATGTGCGGAATGCCGAGGGGTATCGACAGAGTCAGTTCGCCGCGTGGGACATGATCACCGGCCGGGCCGAGCCGGAGCTCGGCGGGCGTGCCGACCTCATCGACGTGATCGGCGTGAACTACTACATCCACAATCAATTCGTCTGGGAGGGAGGGATGATTGTCCCGTCGGACCCAAGATACCGGCACGTGAGCGTGATGCTGCAGGAGGTGTACGAACGCTATCGGGTTCCTGTGTTCGTTGCGGAGACCGGCATCGAAGACGAGACCCGCCCCGCGTGGCTGCGCTACATGTGCAAGGAGGTGATGACGGCGCTTGCGGCAGGTGTGCCGGTCGAGGGTATCTGCCTGTACCCGATCGTCAATCACCCCGGCTGGGACGACGACCGGCATTGCCAGAACGGCTTGTTCGACTACGCGGATGCGGACGGGACCCGTGAGGCATTCCAGCCGCTGCTCGAAGAGGTCGTCCGCCAGGCTGCGAACATGGGAGCCGTGGTCTCGGGCGCCAACCACCTGTCGGAGCTGGAGGATCTGGACACCAGCGCGCTGGACTGGGCCGCGCACGTGATGCAGGAGCGCACGGATGAGTCCCGGAGCTAGCGCGTGTCTCTGCGTTCGTTGGGCTCCTCTACTTCTTCCGGGTTGCGTCGGACTCGTCGAGACGCAGCAGGAATATGCCGTATCCGACGCCTGCCGGATCGTTGCTGCGCGCCGACTGGAAGGCTATCGTCCGCCCGTCAGGGCTGACGACCGGGTTTGACGCTTTGTATCCGTCGTACTCGCCCCACCTGGTCACCCGCGTGAAGTCATTGCTGTTGGGCTCGAGCTTGAGCCTCCAGATGTCGATGTAGCGCGAATCATGCTCCACCTGGTCGCGGCTCGATTCGACAAGCGTGTAGTCGCCGTCGGGGAAGATCCCCTCCACCTCGTTGTATTCGTCCGGCACCCTCCGATACACCGTGACTGCGCCAGTGTTGAGATCGATGCCGAGCACATCGGCAAACGGCGACCGATAGCAGGTGTAAATCAGCTCGGTATCGTTCTTCCGGAAATCCTGCGCCTCGAGCGTGCATTCCGGCGCGTTCGCGCGAATGATCTCCCTCTTGTTGGTCAGGGTCGGCTGACCGTTCTCATAGGCGATGTCG
>JACDDJ010000698.1 GCA_013817065.1 Acidobacteriota bacterium | reverse complement strand
ATGGCGCGGCCGGCGTAGGCTATCAGCTCGCCGGATGCGTTATGAATCGGGATCACGATCCGTCCCCGAAGCAATCCCCTACCGGTGTACAGCCCAAGACCAAAGGTGCGGCCGGTGTGAGGCGTCACGCCTCGTGACGTCAGGTACGGGTGTGTCGCGTCGATGTACTGCAGGGCGAAGCGTAGCGGCGGATTCTCCGAGGCGGCAGGATCAGGACGCGACGCGCGCGGCACGATGAAGTGCTCCGGTGCGGCGCCCGACCAGCCCTGGAGGCGGAGGGCTGCGTCTCGGATCGAGCAGCCCTCCATCAGGGCGACGAGATCGAGAATGTTGCCGCCCGGTCGGCCGCCGCGCGCCTGCATGCACGACAGCGAGCGGCACGACCAGACGTTGCGCGCGATGTTGACCGAGAAGCTGTCGCGGCTGCGCGATGAGGTGTGCGTCGGGAGAGGACAACGCCCCCGGAGCTCCGTCGCGCCGATGCGGCGTAGATGTACGCCGTACTGTGCGAGCACCTGCTCGATCGCCACGTCGGCCTTCAGCTGTTTGAAATCGACCCAGGTGGTGGCCATCATGCCCTCCTCACCGGTGTCGGTTGGGATGCCGCGTCCCTCTCGATTTGTCGCGGCGTCGGTCCTGCCGGCGTCGGCAGGTCGACGAGCTGGGTCAGGAGTTTGTCGAAGGCGACCACGCCGTCGTCAACCGCCGCCACTTCAGCTTCTGTAAGTGGGATCTCCTGCTTCAGGCGGAGCAGGCCGGTCTTGCCCTCAATGAAAAGCGGCTTCGCGGCCTCCTTCGGCCGATAGAACGCGCATTTGGCACACGCCATCCGGTGTGGACATTGGTCAAAGAAATCGTACGTGCAGTACCCGTGGCCCAGATCGTAGAAGCGCCACGGTTCACCGGACGCCGCACCCGAGCGGACCGCCTCTTGATCAATGAGTACCTCGATGGTGCGCAGGTTGCGCTGGAAATACTGCGCGTCGGTGTACGCGCGCGACAGCTTCGTCGGCATCACGCGCGCGTAGTGCTGCGTCGAATGCGGCGTCGAGTGCCCGAGCCACGCCTGGAGCTCGAAGAGCGACAGTGGCTGCTTCGCGTTAAAGAGCTGCGTCGCGATCGTCGAGCGCGCCCGATGACTCGTGATGCGTCCACGTGTATCGCTCGGAGGCACGCCCGCTTTCCGACAGAGTGACGGAATCAGCGTGCGATTCACGTAACTGGGCGAGAAGCACGCGCAGCGGACCGAGAACAGGAAGTGCACGAGCTGGCCCGTCTTCTCGTCGAGGGCCACCGGTTGTGTCGGCCGCTCCAGCTCCCACGCCTTCACCGCCTCGCCGACAATGCGATCGACGGGTTTCGTGAAGGCCGTCGTGGTCTTGTTCACGGGCACATCGAGCAGACACACCCCCTCGGCACCTGGCGTGGATGCCGGGCCGACGCGAGTGCAGCCCACGCGGAGACGGCGGATCTCGTCTTGGCGTAGGCCTGCAAACAGCCACACGATGGCCATCGCCCGCACCATCGTGATGGGATAGAAGCCGCGGGTGATCCACGCGGCCGGGAGGTCGCCTTCCTCGAGATTGAGGCCAGCCCAGAGAAGTTTGGCCCAGACGTCGTCGCTCAAGATCCGCGGATGTGGGCCGACCCGGGCACGCAGGGACCGCGGCTGCGCAAACGCCCGCGCCGCATCGAGCCGACGCGAAATCCATTCCCACTCCTGGCAGTCGCGAAAGAAACAGCACATGGCGTTGAGGAAATGGAGTTGGGTGCGCGGCTGCAGCGGGCGACCCAGATGCCCCATCCGACCGAGCGTGGCGGCGGGGGTCCACTCGCCACACCGCTTGTTGAGGATCATCGCCACGCACGCGGCGGCCATGTCGCGGGTCCAGCACGCCGGATCGGCCGCCTCTCCGTAGGTCGCCGTGGCCCAGCGGCCGACTTGCCCAATCTGTGAGTAGTAGGCCTCGCGGGTTTTCCTCGACAGGGTGGTCGTCGCTCGCCAGCGTGCTGCCAGCGCGCGCCACGCCGGGACCATGGCAACCGCGTCCTTCGGGCGATCGGCGATGATCGTGTGTGGCGTCACGCGTGCGGAGGCGTCATACGCCCACGCGTTCAGGGATGTGGGAATCAGCCCGAGTCCCGCCAGCGCGCGGGAGAGACGAAGAATGCCGCCGCGAAGACGCGTATGGCGGGCGGCCGCGGCGCGCAGGTGTCTCAGGTCATCGAGCGTGATGTCTTCGAGCTGCGGGCTTTGGACCACGAGCAGGACTTCGCAGAGCGTGAAGTTGAGGGCCTTGCGTGATGGCTGTGCGGCGTATCCCCAGTCCACCACCGCCCGCATGATGCGGCCGAGCGCGTGCTCAACCCGTGCCCGTCCAAACACCCGATGCGCCAGTGCGACGCGCCCATACTTCCCGAGCGCCTCGAAGGGGATGGGACGTTTGAGTAGGAATGCGACGCCAAGAAATGCGGCCCGAGACGCCCGATCGGTGGGGGCGTTCGCGTTGAAACTCCGCCGTGATCGGCCGATCAGCCGCCGCCACGTCTCGTCGGACCACGCCCAGTATGTCGATTGTTCCTGGTGGAGCGTACGGGTGACGAGCGCTTGCACGCGCGAACGCGCGCGGTCGTTGTCAATCTGAAGCGAATCGAGCGCGTCGACGATGGGGGCCGTCAGACGTCCGAGTTCCTGATGGAACAGCGGCGTCCAGTGACCGAAACGCAGCGGAAACCGCGAACGGCGCACCAGCGCTTCAGCGCTCGCCAAGATTGACCCAGGGTTGCTCGCCAAAAATGGACCACCCTGATTTCCCGCCGATGACCGGAGCATCTCGGGATGCTCACGAAGCGGCCCTGCTGCATCTGCCGTCGGTGGTTTGTGCCGGACGGCCGCGTCGGC
>JACDDJ010000111.1 GCA_013817065.1 Acidobacteriota bacterium | reverse complement strand
TGTAGAGCAGGTACTGCAGCAGCAAGCCGATGCTCGCGTCTCCCTTTAACACCTTCTCCGACTTATCGAGGAACGTGGAGATATGAAAGAGACCGAGGAGGCCAAGGAACGAAAGTCCCGCCAGTCGCAGGTACAGAGTCGAGATGTAGCGGTCGAGCAGACCCGGCACCGGCAGCCGCAGCCTCGGCAACCGGACAACGACGACCACATTCTTGCGAGCTGCGCCTCCAGCCCCCGTGGCGCCCGCGTGGGGCGACGGAGTACTCGTTGATCTCCACCCGGCCGGAAGGCGGGGAAGAGCCACCGGCAGCGACACCGGGAATCCCCGGTGCGCGAACCGGTCCCTCCAGACGAGAGCCCCGACACCGAAGAGCCCCATGATGATGTTGGGCCACCACCGGGCAAGATTGGCGAGAAGGAAACTCGTCTGACCAAGACCGCCGGCGGCCTCGATCGTCTTGTAGTGGCCGCGCGTGTGCTGGACGGCAAGTTCCATGATGCCGTAGTAGGCAAACACTACCGCGAAGGCGACGACGAAGCCGGCCATCTTGCTGTCGCGGGCGGAGCTCAGGCCGAGGGCGAGTCCGATGATCACGAAGACCAGGCAGGCCATCGGGATCGAGAACTTCTGCTGGATGTAAATGAGCTCGGGGTGCGGCGACAGCGCACCTTCCTTCCGATTCAGCTTGAGTGCGGCGTCGGCGCGAAGATCCGCGATCGTCTTCTCTGTGAGCTGCCTGGGGAGCTGTTGATTACCAAACACCGAGTCGGCGTCGAGCGAGACCCTGAAGTTATCAGCGAAGGTATAGGTCTGCGTCTCCCCTTTGTCGCTCGGGATGTACTGCGTCCCGTTAGTGAGCACCAGGTCGACGCGTCGCGCCTCCGGGTTGAGCACCAGCCGTCCGCGCGACGCCATCATGATCTTTGTCGATCCTGGCGTGCTGGTGTCGGCCACCATGACGTCCTTCCAGCCACCCTCGGGCGCAACGTCGCGCGAATACAGCACGTAATTCGGGAAATCCTCGAAGAACACCCGCGGCTGCACGTCCGTCTCGACCCGCTTGGATACCAGCTCCCAGGTGATCTCGCGATACCGCTGGTTGGCATCGGGAATCCCCTGGAACATCACGTAGGCGGTGGCGCCGGTGGTCAGCAGTCCGAACGCCAGCAGCGGACGGAGCAGACGATACGGGCTCACACCGCAGGCGAGCATCGCGACCGCCTCACGGTCTGACGACAGTCGGCCGAGCCCGATCAGGATGCCGGTCAGGGTCGCCATCGGGATCGTCAGGCCCAGCGCCTGTGGGATCAGGAGCGCAATGATGCGCACCGCGAAATCCCAGGGGACGCCTTTGGCCACCAGCCGCTCGAGATCCCGCATGACCGGCGGCAGGGTCAGCACGAACGTAAAGATCAGCAGCGACAGAAAGAACGGCGGCAGGATCTCGCGGAGAACGTAGCGATCAAGAATTCGAAGCATTTCGCTGGGATCTGGACGATAGCACGGGACACCGCCGAACCGCCGAAACGTGCCTCGGCGCTTAGGGGAGACACCAGAGGAACGACTCCGCAAGTCTTCCACAGGCCCCCTTCTCGGCCCATTTGCCCTGGGTCCGATAATGAGTGTTATGTTAACTAGTGGCGCTCGACGGGTCGGCTTCCTCGGTGCGATGGCTGCTTGTTGGGTGCGCACGCCCCGACGCGGCATTCCCGCCACCGCTGCGCACGGACTACGGGCCCGCACTGAGATCGACCGGCAATTGGAGCCGATCGAAATCTGCTTCGTTCGTAGGGAGTTTGAATCCGGAAGAAAAGCGGGCCGCAGCCCGCTTCCTACTTCTGTGCGCGGAGGTCGTCGATGATGGCTTCGAGCGCTGAGATTACTTCGTCGCGCTCGACTTTCGACTTACTGAACTTCAGGGTTAGATTGAACGCCTTGGTCGGCGCCTTGTAGTTAAAGACGAATGCCTTTGGACGGCCTGGCTTTGGCTTCGCGGTCTCCTTGCGGACGGCTTCGCGCGTGGCACCGCCGTCGCGCCCCATTCGCTCGATCAACGCGATCATTTTCTCGGGATCGCCTTGTCTAACTATCTGCAGAAGCAATGACTTAGAGGAAATGTCGGCCAGCCGACAGAGGTTTTTGACCTCTTCGGGCATGTTATTGAGCGACAAAGACTCGGTGATGGACGTGCGGGACTTGCCGAGCCGCCGTGCCATGTCCTCGTGGGTGTAGCTGCACTTGGTCGCCAGTCCGTGCAGCGCTTCGGCTTCTTCGAAGGGCGTCAGGTCCTTGCGCTGGATGTTCTCGATCAGCGCGATCTCAATGATCTCGTCGTCATCCACATCGCGGATGACGACAGGCACTTCTCGCAAGCCGACCTGGACGGCCGCCTGGTACCGACGCTCGCCAGCGACGATCTGGAACCGGCGTCCACGCTGTCGAACGATGATCGGCTCGATGATCCCCTTCTCAGCGATCGATGCCATCAACTCGGACAGGTCGCCCATCACCTGGCGCGGCTGGTGCGGATTCGGATCGAGCTGCTCAATCGGGACAACGCGCCCGATCGGCGCGCCGGCGGAACTGTTCAGCGCATCGACGTAGTGCTCGTCGTGGCGCATGCGGATAGTCTGCGGAAGGCCTCGCTTAGACACGGTCCATGACCTCCTCGGACAGCGCGTAATACTCGGCTGCCCCACTTGAATCCGGCGCAAACCGGAAGATCGATTCCTTGTAAGCGGGACTCTCTTCGAGGCGAACGCTCTTTGTAATCACGGTCTTGAATACCTTGCTGCCGAACACTTTGTCGATCTGGGATCGGATGTCGCGCGCCAGCGCCGTGCGCTTGTCGTGCATCGTGATCACCACGCCCAGGATTTTTAGCGACGGGTTGGCTCGCATCCGGACCTTCTCGATGGTCTCGAGCAAGTCGTCCGTGCCCTCGAGCGCGAAGTAGGACGACTGGATCGGGATGAGGAGGTGGGTCGCGGCCACCAGCGCGTTAACAGTGAGGAGGCCCAACGTCGGTGGGCAGTCGATCACCATGTTGGGATAGTTGGGCCGAATCACCTCGAGGCGATCCTTCAACCGGAAGTGCGCGTCGAGCTCCCCTACCAGCTTCGACTCGAGCTTGGCGAGCGCGATCCGCGAGGGCGCCACCCAGAGGTTCGGCTGCGTCGAGGGCAGGATGATATCGGCAAAGCCGACGTCCTTCTCCGTAATCGCATCGTAGACGGTGCGCGTCACGGACGCGACATCGAGATACGACATGGTGCTGTTGGCCTGGGGGTCGAGGTCGATCAGAAGGGTGGGTTTACCGCGGAGCGAAAGCGCGGCGGCCAGGTTGATGGCGGTCGTGGTCTTGCCGACGCCACCCTTCTGGTTGGCAATGGCGACGATCATAGCTGGAGGACGAGCACGTGCCGCCATTGTAGGTATGGCGGCGGAGAGAGTCAACGACCCACTACATCTTGTATTTGCCCATCGTGTCAGGATCGAGATTTTCCAGCCATTTCTGCAATCTCTCGCTGTCGCCCTTTTCCGGCGCCAGATCGACCGTCTTCGCGTTGTCGATCACGCTGTCCTCGACGTAGATCGGCGACCGCGCTCGGAGCGCAAGCGCGATCGCGTCGCTGGGCCTGGCATCGATGACCATCGTCTCCCCGGCAATCGAGAGATGAATCAACGCGTAGAACGTGTTGTCCTTGAGGTCTGACACCACGATCTTCTTGATGTCAGCCTTCAGGTCGTGAATGACGTTGTTCAGCAGGTCGTGCGTCATCGGACGCTGCGGAGTCACGTTCTCGATCTGTAGCGCGATCGCGTTGGCCTCAAAGACACCCACCCAGATCGGCAGGACCTTGTGACCGTCTTTGTCGCGCAGGATCACGATCGGCATGTTCGTGATCGGATCCACCATCAACCCTTTGATCGTCATCTCGATTTGCATGGCTAGGTCACCGCCTCCCCGCGGAGGCTATTGGGATTCGCCCCGGTGATCCGCACCGGGACGGTCCGGCCGATCCACGATGGATCACCGGAAAAATTAACGATGGTGTTGCCAGGGGTGCGGCCTGAGAGTTCCCACTCCCGCCGGCGGCTCCGTGCGTCCACCAGGACCGGCTCGACACGTCCGAGTGCCTGCAGGTACAACTCCATCTGGATCCTTCCCTGCAGCGCCTGCAGTTCCACGATCCGTCGCGTCTTCTCCGCCTCCGCAACATCGTCCGGCATCCGCTTCAGGGCCAGCGTGTTCGGCCGCGGCGAATATTTGAACGAGAACATGCTGTGGTAACGAACGGTTTCCGTCAGCGAGAGCGTCTGCTCGAAGTCCTCTGGACGCTCGCCGGGGAAGCCAACGATCATATCGGTCGATAGCGCGATGTCCGGCATAGCGTCCCGAAGTCTCGCGACCAGATCGAGGTATTCCTCGCGCGTATGCCGGCGCCGCATTGCTCTCAATACATCGGTCGATCCCGACTGCACCGGCAGGTGCAGGTGTCTGCAGACTTTCGGCAGGGTCCGCAAGGCGTCGATCATCCGTGGGGTGACGTGCCGTGGATGCGGGCTGGCGAACCGAATGCGCTCGAGACCGTCGATCTCGTTCAAGCGTTCGAGCAACCGCGCGAAGTCACACGATGGATCGTCCGGAGCCTGGTAGTGATTGACGATCTGGCCGAGGAGCTGGATCTCCCGGGCGCCGGTGCCCACCGCATTCCTGGCGTCCGCGACGATCTCTGCAACCGGGCGCATCCGCTCTTTGCCACGGGTGTAAGGCACGACGCAGAACGCGCAGAACTCGTTGCAGCCCTCGATGATCGTGACATACGCCTTGAATGAGTCGTGGCGCTTTGCGAGGCCGAGGGGGAACGAGATGTCCTCGAGGGGATCGAGGTCAAGGGATGGGAAGGCACGACCGCCACTCTCTCGCCGCTGGACGGCTCCATCGACGAGCATCGGCAGTCGCTTCAGATTCTGCGTACCGATGATGACGTCGACTGCCTTCGAGCGCTGCAGGATTGCATCGCCTTCCTGCTGCGCGACGCATCCCGCGACCGCGACGATCGGGCGCTCGCCCGTCTCGAGCCCGGCATGATGGATCTCGCCGAGCCGGGTAAAGAGCTTGTCCTCCGCCTTCTCCCGAACACTGCAGGTGTTGATGACGATGACGTCGGCGTCGGCCTCGTCCTTCGTCGCCTCGTAGCCGGCCTGCTCCAAGAGCCCCGCCATCCTCTCGGAGTCGTGGAAGTTCATCTGGCAGCCGAAGGTTTCGATCAGGTATTTGCGCGCCACTTTCGCTTTCGCCTTTTGGTTTAGCTTCGCTTTCGCCCCGCCCCGCCTTCGCGGGCGATGGTGCCCTGCCGCTTCGCCCGAGGTCGACTAGCGCCTGGTCCGCTTCGGCGAGGCAGCCTTCAGGGTTCTCGCCTCCAGCATCTCACGCGCGCTGGCGAGGACGGTGGCGGAGATGTCGGCGCCGCCAATCATCCGGGCCACCTCCTGCTCCCGGTCCGGGCCGCCGAGCCGCGCGACGTCCGTCATCGTCCGGTCCTTGCGAACCGTCTTGGAGATGCGGAAGTGCGCGTTTCCATAGGCCGCGATCTGCGGCAGGTGCGTGATACACAGTACCTGGAATCGATCCGAGAGTGCCTGAAGTCGCCTGCCCACGACATCGGCAACTGCCCCGCCGATGCCGGCGTCGACCTCGTCGAAGATCAGGGTCTTGCCGGGAGCATCGGTGCTCGCCAGCGTCTTCAGGGCAAGCATGATGCGAGACAGTTCGCCACCCGATGCGATCCTCGCGAGCGCCCGGAGGTCCTCACCGGGGTTCGGTGAGATGAAGAACTCGCCTGTCTCGATGCCCCTTTCAGTCCAGTTCGCCTCGTTACCAGGATCCGTCAGACGCACCTCGCACCGCGTGCGGGTCATGGCGAGGTCGGCGAGGGCCTTCTCGAGCCGCTTCGAAAAGTCCGGCGAGGCCTTTCGGCGTGCATCGGACAGTCGCCTGGCCGCAGTCAGATAGCGATCGCGCGCGACGGTCAAGGCCGTGTCCAGTTCGACGGTCCGCTCGGCGGCGTGTTCGATGTCGTGCAGGTCGCGCCGCAGCCGATCCGCCGTTGAGAGGACGTCGTCCAGGGCCGGCCCATGCTTCTTCTTCAGACGCTCCAAGGCGGCAAGACGATCTTCGATCTCCTGGAGTCGCGCTGGTGATGCATCGATGTCGGCCGCGTATGAGCGCAGGAAGAAAGCAAGATCCTCCAACTGGGACTTGACGGCCTCACGTGCTTCCACGTACGGCGTGAACCGGCCGTCCAGAGTGGCGAGGTCGCCAACCTTACGCCACACGACTCCGAGCGCCGGGAGAGCAGCTTCGTCGCCCTCGTAGAGTGCGGTGTAGGCCTCGGCGCAGAGGCGCTGCAATCTGTCGGCGTTGGCGAGCACCCGCCGCGTCGCCATCAATTCATCGTCCTCACCTGGCTGCGGCGCGACTCGATCGACCTCGGCAAGTTGGAACCTGATGAAATCGGCGCGAGCTGCCTTCTCACGCTCGCCGGTCAGCAGACGATCGCGCTCGGTTCTCACTTGTTGCCACGAGGCGAACGCCGTGGCAGTCTCAGCGCGCATCTCCCCGAACTCACCAAACGCGTCGAGCAGTTCAAGATGGGCCGCGGGATCCAAGAGGAGTTGGTGTTCGTGCTGACCGTGCAGGTCGACGAGGCCGCCGCAGGCCTCACGCAGCGCCGCGCTGGTCACCAGGGTGTCGTTGATCAGCGCGCGACTTCGCCCCAAGGCGGAAATCTCCCGCCGGACGATGACTTCGCGGCCATCCGGGGTTTCGAAAATGGCTTCGATGATCGCCTGATCTTCGCCGGTGCGGACGAGGTCTGCGGACGCGCGGCCACCGACCAGCAGGCCAACGGCTCCCACGAGGATGCTTTTGCCGGCCCCGGTTTCGCCGGTGAGAACAGTCAGGCCGGGGGGGAACTCCAGCTCGAGCCGATCGATGACAGCCAAGTGCTGGATACGCAGGAAGCGGAGCATGAGACCAGAAGTGCCATCTTATCAGATGTTTGACAGCACATGGGTGGGGGTGTTACGCTGGCCTCTCACTACGCTGTCCCAGCGGCGTGGCAGGCCAATCGGGTAACCGGGGCGTCGGAAGTCGCGGGGCATGAACCCGATTCGTAGCGGAGGTCTGTTTGCGCACGCCTGATAATGCCGTGCTTGCACTGATGGTGCAGGGCTCGGAGCAGCCGGCTGGGGCCGGCGAAGTCCAGACGGATTTCTTCCAACTCTTAAGCGAGGGCGGGGCGATCGCACAGATCGTCCTGGTGATTCTTTTCATCTTCTCCGCCGTCTCCTGGGCGGTCATCTTCTATAAGTTCTGGCAGTTCTCTCGCGCCGAGCGGCAGACCAGGACATTCCTCGACGTGTTCCGCAAGTCCAGCAAGTTCTCCGAAGTTCAGGCCGTCTGCCGCACCTTGACCGAGAGTCCGCTCACGGGCTTGTTCCTCGCGGGCTACGGCGAACTCAACACCCAGCTTCGTGGGCCGGGCGGTGAGACCAAACCGCTCGCCGGCGCGGCACGTCCTACCCTGAAGAGCCTGGACGCTGTGGATCGCGCCTTACTTCGTGCGACCACCACCGAAATGAACCGGCTCGAAAAGTACGTGCCCTTTCTCGCCACCACCGCGAGCATCACACCGTTCATCGGATTGTTCGGCACCGTGTGGGGCATCATGGATTCCTTTCAGCGCATTGGCGTTGCCGGGTCGTCGAGCCTCGGTGTCGTCGCGCCGGGTATCGCACACGCGCTGATCGCCACGGCCGCGGGTCTGTTTGCCGCCATCCCGGCCGTCTACTTCTATAACCACTTCACGAACCGCGTGAAGCACTTCTCCGGGGAGATGGACGACTTCTCCCTCGAGTTCATCACCATTGCGGAGCGCAACTTCACGTAATGCCGAAGGTTCACGCAACCGGAACGGGCGGCGGTGGTCGACGCGGGCGCGGCTCGCGAGTCTCGACCTCCCTCTCGGAGATCAACGTCGTGCCGCTTGTCGACGTGATGCTCGTCCTGCTGATCATCTTCATGGTCACGGCACCGCTGATGCAGCAGGGGCTGCAGGTGAACCTGCCGCAGTCGCGGCGGTCGACGCCGGTCCAGGCGCAGCCGCTCTACGTCACGATTCCGTCCGGGTTCAGCCGAAACCAGCGCCTGCAGTTCGGCTCCGAGGAAGTCGGGATCGAGGCGATCGGCGAGCGCGTGAAGCAGGCGCTGTTGACGCGCGACGACAAGTCCGTCTTCCTGCGGATGGAAGCTGCAGCGACGGCGCAGGATCTGTTCACGGTTTCGGACCGGCTGAAGGAGGCCGGCGTCGAAAAGATCGGCCTCATGTCGCAACCTCCTACCCGCTAACAGATGCGAGAAGCAGTCAGCGAAATCATTCTCGAGCGGGCGCAGATCGCCGACGGCATGAGCCGGGCGGTCCTCAGGATGCTCGTGCTGTCGCTTGTCGCACACGGGTTGCTGGTTGCCTCACTGATTTTCGCACCGAGCTTCTGGACCAGCAGCGCGACCGATAAAGCGACGCCGATGGTGATCGATCTCGGCGGGGCGGAAGGCCCCGAGGCCGGGGGGCTGAATACGATCGCGGCAAAAGCGGTGCAACGCGTCGCCGAACCGAACGAGAAGCCGACGCGCGCGACACCGCCGGCCGAGAAGGCCCCCGAGATGGTGGCTCCGACTCCGGTATCAAAGCCGGCACCGAAGACGCCGGCCAAGCCGATTGCGAAGCCAGCCGAGAAGTCATCGACGCAGAAACCAACCGCCGGTAAAGAGGTCGCGCCGGGAGCGGCGCGGGCTGAGACGGGTGGTGCCCAGATTCCCTTCGGTGGTCTCACGACCGGTGGTGGCGGCACGGGCGGGGCCCGGGTCGATGTCCCGAACTTCTGTTGCCAGTCGTACCTGGCATCGATCGTCAGCCAGATCAAGCGAAACTGGAGCGACCGGCAGTCAGTCAAGGGTCAGAACACGATCAAGTTCGTCGTCATGCGCGACGGCACGATCACCGGGATCGAGGTGGATCAGAGCGGCGGTCAACTGCTCGACATCTCCTCCGAACGCGCGCTTCGTGTCACGAAACAGGTGACTCAACTGCCACGGGAATTTACCGGCAACACCCTCACGATTTACCTGATATTTGATTACACCCGCTGATGACCAAGACAATCATTGCTCTCTTCGTCACCACCGCTGCGGCCACGGTACTGATCGCGCAGAACCCGCCCGCGCAGCAGCAGACCGACACCGTCACCACCCGGATCGCCGGCGGGGATCCGAACCTGCCGCCGAAGTACGCGGTGCCGGACTTCATCGCACCGGGCGGCGACGCGAAGATCCAGGCGATCGCGAAGCTGCTCGGTGAAGTGCTCTGGGACGACCTCAACTTCGAGCGGGAGTTCTATCTGATTCCGAGAGACACGTACAAGACGATCCCCGCGGCCGCCGCTCTGGACCAGGTGCCACTGCCACGGTGGAAGGAGCTTGGCACCGACGGTCTCGTGGTCGGGTCCATCCGCGCAGAAGGCGCCAACCTCGTCGTCCAGGTCCGTCTGCTCGACGTCAACAGCGGGGTTGCGGCGTTCTCGCGCGAGTACAAGGGAGCGTCTACCAATCCCCGCTTCTTCGCGCACTCGATCGCCGACGACATCCATAAGCAGCAGGTCAACCTGCGCGGTGTCGCGAAGACCAAGCTCGCGTTTACGTCAACGCGTGATGCCGAGCGCATGAGTGGTCCGAACGCGCGCGACACCCAGAATATCTACATCGGGGATTACGATGGCGCGAATCAGCGGCGGATATCGGTCGCCCGGACGCTCGAACTGGGGCCAACCTGGTCGCCGGACGCACAGTCCATCGCCTACACGAGCTACCTTTCCGGGTATCCCGACATCATCGTTGCGGATATCTACAAGGGCCGGAACAGCCGCCCGGCCAAGGGGACCGATCGCATCCACAACTTCCTTAGCGTGTGGTCGCCTGACGGTCAGAAGCTGGCGT
>JACDDJ010000697.1 GCA_013817065.1 Acidobacteriota bacterium | reverse complement strand
TTCCGAGGGACTGGTGGTGGCAGGAGCCGCATTCCCGGCGTTCGGACCAGGCCCGGGCACTGGCCTGGAGCAGCGGAAGGCTTCTGTTGACCGAGGCGTCAATCGCCGCGCTGGGCAGTTCCGGCACGGCCGGCCCGGACGGCGCATTCTGAGCGACGACAGCGAGCGCGGCGAGATAGACACAGCACCCGAGAGAGAACGCGTAGCGGCACGCACGTTTGTTCATGAACCCCACCCTTCTTGCGCCTCACGGTAGACTTGGTGCCGGCTCGCTGTCTCAAGGGAACTCACACTTTGCATCGGCCGATTCAAAGAAAGTTCAAAGAGGGCTGAAATCCGTGGAATCCACCGGCCACCCACCCGGCGCATACAGGTTTGGCCCCTTCCGGATCGACCTCGGCGAACGGCTGCTCCGACAGGGCGACAACGTTCTGCCGCTCACGCCGAAGGCCGTCGACACGCTCGTCGCGCTCGTCCAGAACAGGGGCCGGCTGGTCTCGAAGGACGAGCTGATGACCCGCCTCTGGCCCGGCACGTTCGTGGAGGAGGCCAACCTCACCAACCAGATCTCACTTCTGCGCAAGGCACTGGGTGACAACGCCGCCGAGCCCAGGTACATCGAAACCGTGCCGCGCCGCGGCTACCGGTTCGTCGCGGAGGTCGCGGATGGTGGCCTTCCGGAGGAGCCAGGCACCGTCCACGGGCTCGTCGTGAATGGCGGTGCCGCCTCGCGCAGCCGCTCACGCCGCACGGCGACTGTCGCGGCGCTCGCCTGCGTCCTGCTCGCCGCTGTCATCGCTGCGACGTGGTGGCAAGTCCGCGGCGACATTGCGCCCGCCGGCGCGCCCTTGAAGATCTCTCGGCTGACCACGTCCGGCCAGGTGAGGCACGCGGTGGTCTCACCTGATGGCAAGTACGTGGCGTTCGTGGCGCTGGATGGAGGAGGCCAGAGCCTGTGGATCCGGCAGATGACTTCGACCAGCCGGGTTCAGGTTGTCCCCACCGCCGCGGTGAACTACCGCGGACTGACCTTCTCACCCGATGCCAACGCGATCTACTACGTCGTCCGGGAACCAGGCCGGCCGCGGGAGGGCGCGCTGTACAAGGTCGCTGTGCTCGGCGGCGCAGCGCCGCCACGACAGCTCTTGTCCGAGATCGACACGCCGATCGCGTTCTCCCGGGATGGCGGCCGAATCGCGTACGTCGTGTCGAACGAGCTCACCGGGCAGAGCGCGCTGATGATCGCTGACGCCGAGGGGCGCGGCGCGTTCGCCCGTGCCGTGCGCAAGAGCCCGGACGCGTTCACGTGGGTCCGCGCTGGCCCTGTGTGGACCGCCGACGGGACGCGCATCATCACCGCGGCGTCGAGCATCGACTCCCACGGCCCTTACAGCTCACTCGTCCAGGTGCACACCGCGACCGGTGCGCAGACCCCGTTGGGATCCCGCAGGTTCACGGAGGTCGGACGTCTGGCCTGGCTGGCGGACGACGGCCTTGTGGTCGCGGCGTCGGACCGGCTCGGGGCAAATCAGCTGTGGCGGGTGTCATACCCTGCCGGCGCGGCGCTTCAGATCACGAACGACGAGTCCAGGGACTACCTCGGGGTGAGCGCGACTGCGGACGGCGACGTGGTGACTGTGCAGCGCGACGCGCAGGCGGGCATCCGCGTGGCCGAAGAAGGCGACCCACGCCGCATCCGTCAGGTCAGCGCGGGAAAGTACGACGGCCGCCACGGACTTGCGTGGACGCGCGACGGCCGCATCGTCTACCACTCGCTCGAAAGTGGCAACGAAGATATCTGGATCATGAACGCGGATGGCACCGGCCGCCGGCAATTGACGGTGGACAGTGGCGTGGACGATCGCCCATCCGTTTCCGCCGACGGACGCTACGTCGTGTTCGCGTCGAACCGGACGGGCGGCTTCACCATCTGGCGGATGGAGCTTACCGGTGGCGGGGAGCGCGCGCTCACACGGGGACATGACGATGCGAGTCCAGTTGTGACACCGGATAACCGCTGGGTTGTCTACTCGTCGGTGGCCAGCGGGACGCGGACGCTGTGGAAGGTCCCTCTCGAAGGGGGGGAACCCGTGCAGCTGACCACGGTCACCTCGATGGATCCGGTCGTGTCGCCCGACAGCGCGCTGGTGGCCTTTCGTCTTCGCGACGATCCCGACACAGACGGCAAGCTGGCTGTGCTCCGGCTGTCGGACGGGCGCGTCGTGAAGACGTTCGCGCCACCACCGCAGGGGCCCGAGCCACACCCGCGTCAGTGGACCGCGGACGGCATCACGTTCGGTCGAGGCTCCGTCGACGGATCGAACATCTGGAGCCAGCCGCTCGACGGAGGGGCGCCGCGGCAGTTGGCGCACTTTGCGTCAGAGCGCATCCTGCGGTACGACTGGTCTGACGGCAAGTCCCTGCTCTACGCGCACGGCACCGTTAACAATGACGTCGTTCTGATCAGCAACCTGCCGCGTGTGCGTTGAGAGTTCCCGCCGTCCGCGACGGGGACAATCTTGCCAAAAAAAGTTCCTGCTCACCTCACCCAGTTCTCAACCTTCAGCGCGATGCTACAGGAGTCCACTCCGGCCGGCCAGGTCCCGACGTGCCTCGGCGCCAGACCATTCCGCGATAGCCTCGCGGCAAGGCGGTGGTTCGCATATATTGCGCCGATACGGTCGGGAGGGCTCGAAGGTTGCCGCCCGTGCACGACGCGCGTTCTGTGACGCGCATGGAGATCGGATCGAATGAATGAGCCTCGAGCGCAGCGGCAGCAACCAACATTCATCGCGCTTCCGGCGTACGAGGAGTATCCCGTCGCTGAGATGCGTCAGCGTGCCGCCTGGTTCTATCGCGACCTCACGCGACGGCGAACGGTACGTGAGTTCTCGCCCAGGCCCGTGC
>JACDDJ010000110.1 GCA_013817065.1 Acidobacteriota bacterium | reverse complement strand
AGCGGTTGGTGCGAAAAGAAGAATCTCTACACTGGTCGCGCTGGCGAAGACGTCACCAGATGCGGGCCAAACGCTGTCACTACCGTAGTCGAGGAGCTACCTTCGATGGCTAACTGCGGCTGTAGTACTAAGGCCAACGCAACTTAACAAGGACTTCCGAGGGTGATATATTTCGTCCTCTAGGGCGATTAGCTCAGCGGGAGAGCGCTGCCTTCACACGGCAGAGGTCGCTGGTTCGAAACCAGCATCGCCCACTCGGAGAAAGCGAAGGTTTGCAGGTAAAACATGAAGAGCAAAAGAAGGCCCCGGATATAGTCCGGGGCCTCTGTGCAGCAACGGTGCAGCAACCCAAGCTGCGCCGACTAGCTAAGGCCTCCTCTAGCATGCAGTTGGTCGCCGATATCCTCAGCCCGCGCTTGCGATTCATCCATCGATCAGCCTTTCACGGCTCCGGTGGCACGTCCACGATGCGATCGAACGCCAGCCCGCTCGATCCTTCGCCTCGACCGGTTTGCTTCCGCGCACCCAGCCACACCCAAGCCCGGCCATCGCGCCAACGAGTCCGCTGAAAGCTCTGCGTCACTTGAACGCCCGCTCGCGGCACCTCCTCCTCATGCACGAAGTACGCTTTCGGATCCACCTCGTCGAGCCCCTGACGGAGCAGCGCAGTGCGCGGGCGCACCTTGCGCGGTCTGTCCGGGTCGTCCTCGAGGATCCTCAGCATGGCAGCGCGCTGTAGCTGAATCCGGCGATTGTCGCCCTCGCGATGCACCGGGATGAACGGAACCCAGTTCTCCGGAACCGTACTCATCAACTGGTACCGAATCTTCGCATCCTCTGCGGCGAGCGGTGGCTCGGATGGCGCGCCGAGGAACACCCGCATCTCTTGAGCCGCCTCTCGTCCCGGCTTACCTTCGCCCGTCGGCGACGGGACCGTCTTCTCGATGCCCCACACCATGTTGGCGACCTCGTCGCGTATAAGCGTCACTTCCTCGATCGGACGTCCCTCCTGTACCTTCGTCGCCGTCGGCAACATCAGCAGGGTCGTATCCGCCGCCTCGTTCCCTTTGCCCTTGGTGTTCGCCAGGAACATCGCCCAGCACTGCCAGTTATCATCGGAACCGCGGCCGGCTGCCTCGACCCACGTGCGCTCGCCGAACACGTTTGTCACCGCCATGCCCTTGATGTGCACGACCGAGCCTGCGGGCAGCGCGTACGGCACCAGGAACCAGTCGTTCGCGTAGATCAGTCCAAACTCGATCAGGAGAAGCTTGGCCAGATCGGTGGTGTCCGGTTTCACGTCGCCGAAGTTGGTACGGCCGTCCTCGAAGGCCCACCAGCGCGTATTCGGCATCCCGTCGAAGGAGACCGGCGTCGGGAGCACGACCTGCGTTGACGGTACAGGCAGTTCCGGTTCAGACGAACCTTCGCCGAGGCTAGGCACCTCATCATCGATGTCCACGTTGTACCAGTCGAGGTGACCGTGGTAGTACTCTTCGGCCGTCAGCACCTTCTCGCCCGAGGCTTCCGGCGCGGAGCAGGAGAACTGATATTCCATGCGAGGAGGTACCCAGGCATCCGAGGTCGCCGGTTGGAAGATGAGCTTCTCGAACCAGGCGAGGAAGCGGGCGGCCACACCATCGACCCGATCCTCGTGTCCAGCGACGGCCCCGATACCGTCCGAAGCACGGTTCGCTGGATCGTCGTTCAGGTGCAAATAGAGCTTGGCCCCGTCCATCCGGCGGGGACCGGCTGCGGCTTCGAAGGTGCTCCACGCCTCGGGGTGAGCGCAGTAGACGGCGTCCTCCTGCTGGGTAGGATCGGGGGAATGAATCGGGTATCTCGCGATGAACTCGGTTGCAACAACCAAGAAATCGACGAGTTGCCCCATGTCCTTCTCCAGCATCTTCAGCCATTGCCGTCCCATTAACAGCCGCAGGTCGAGCGAGACGTCGCGGCCGCCCTGCACGAACGACAGCGGTCTGCGCTCGGCCTTCGCTTCGAGCGGCACGGAGTCGTCGAACGGCTCCACGACGTCGCTGCCGGCCGCACGATACCTTCGAAGCCGGGTAGTCGTCGTGCTAACCTTCGCAAAGATCGGGGAACCGGCATCGTCGCCGCGAAACTCGCCGAGTTGCCACTGCCGCGTCAGCATCCACAGAGCGTCACGGACTTCGGCCTTCAGCGCCCTGTCGAACTTGTCGGCGCGCGGTCGCCCTTCCAGGCGATTCCAGAACGTGATCGACGGGATCGCTCTCTCGGCGACGACAGATCCAAGGTCCTCGGTAACAAGCTGGCTCCGCACGTCAGTTCTCCTTCAAGATAGCCGTAGGTCGTTGTTGAGGGCGAGATCCGCCGAAATGGTTAGCTGTCGCATCGTCACCGCCATGATCGTTGCGGGTAGAAAGCGTGCATACGCCGATCGATCGACGTGCACCGGCTCGACGGCGCGCCTCTTGGCGAGGTCGAGCGTCTCGTTCAGCGCATCGACGAGGTCCTCCCATTGCCAAGCCCCACGGAAATCGGTCGGCGTGACGAGCAGCATCGTCTGCGGCGGCTCGCAGTTCGGGCGATCGTAGTGGAACGTGATACCCGTCGTTGCGTCGTTTGACGGGATCACTTCGGTCCACTCGTCAACGAACAGCCCGCATTGCCGCGAGGCTTTCTGGAATGTAGAGGCGAAGTGAGCCGTGTAAAGCAACCGGTCGGTACCGGGTTTCGCTTCTGGTGGGAACTCGAGTGCTAGCCAGTAATCGTTGGGCAGGAACGGCAGTTGCAGCGCCGTCAGTACCGGCTCATTGGTTCCGAAAGCGCCCGTGAGCATCACCACCTGCTCCCAGGCGTGCATCTTCTCTCGCACGCGTGCCACGCCGTAAAGCCAGGTGTCTACCGGGAAGTCGATCTGCATGGTGTTCTCGAGGTAATCGAACAGGGCGCCAGACTGGCTCGCGTCGAGCGCCTTCTCGAGCTCGTCGCCGTGCGCTGCTCCGAGACTGAACTCGGGGACGATGAGGAAGTCGTCCCCGAGCAGAGCCTTTGCTGCACCCTCGAGCGCGTCCACGCGCGCCGCGGCCTCTGCCGCATCGTCGTGCTGTTCGAACAGCGCTTGCGAACTCACCAGCCGCCGGTCCATCTCGGCCACGATGATCTTTGCCACCCTCACCGCATCCTCCGCGAACCGCACCATCTCATCTTCTTGTTCGGTGAAGGAGAAATCGATGAAGTCGAAACCGGTGATCGGCAACAGCCCCTTAACGTCGCTCAAGAGCTGTGTTACCGATGTGAGAGTAGTATCCTTGACCGCGTCGAACTCATCGAGCTTCGCGGCGAAAGCGGCCCGTTTTCCGGTCTGAGGATCCTGAAGGTCTGCCTTGAAGGCATCGGGTGATGGAGGCAAGGGGCTTGTTGCCGTCGTGGAGACGAGCCGTTCGGCCCGTAAGAGCAGGTCGAACTTCTCCTGATCCGTCGCGGTCCCCGGTAGGTTATCGTACGCCAGCATCAGGCCGTCGAACTCGACCAGCCGCTCGTTCCAGCGCGTCACGAGTTCGGCGCACTTCTCGAGGATCGCGCGGAACACGCGCTGCCTGAAGTCGTAGGCGAATCCCCAGCCGGTCTGCGGGATCGCGAACGCGGCCGCCCGTGCCAGAAATGAAACCAGGTCCTCCACGTAAGTATTGGCGTTATCGATGAGCTCGCCGCGGCGGTTGTCCGGATCTGCCAGGGGTCCCACGGGGCCATCGATGTTGGACACGAAGTTGTCGAGCTCCGTGCGCAGCGTCTGCATCGCGCTGCGCACGAGCACTAGGCGCTGCTTGTCTATGAAAACGGCCGCGTCCTCGCCGCTCGTCGCCTCATCGGTAAGTGCGAGATCGCTCGGTTTCAAGGGGCGAGACAACTGGGTCAGGCGGCGCAGGTGGCGCATCAGCGGCATGAGCTCGAATACGGAGAAGAAGTGCGCCGTCGTCTTCTCCATATAACGGATTGTGACCGGCACATCGGGTCGGGGTGAACGCGTTGTGACGACGAACCGCACGATCCGATCGTCGAGCTCCGACATCGCCTGCTCGTCGTCGTCATGTACGAGCTGGAGCAGATCGGTCGGCTGGACGCCCAGGTCGTGCAGCGTGACTTCATCCTCGGTCAGCGTGTTGGTCGTGGTGTCGTGGAACGATACCTTGCAGGCGATCTCTTCAAGCAGCGGCAGGACTTCGGCAAGCCAACTGTTCATCGCCGGTTCGGCTTGTGCGCGTGGCGTCATTCCCACGCCGCCTACGGGTGAGACGGTGGGATCTATGCCAGCCTCGAGATGCAGGCCGACGCGATGCGTCAACCCGATCCCACTCGTCGGAGTCCCTACCACCTGCGGTTCGGGCGGGACGTTGCCCTTGCTGTAGGCGTCGTAGGTCGAAGCGACGCGATCGTAGTTGCCGAGCACCGCCTGATACACGCCTTCGGCAAGCGCGAGGTCGGCCACCGCGTCATGAGTTTCGAGAAGCCGAGCGACCTCGGCGTTGATGGCGGCTGCTTCCGCCGTGGTTGCCGAAGGTAGTGTAGTCTTGCCGAAGGGGTAGGTGTTGTGGCCGGTCGACTTGATGTGATCCACAAGGGCCAGCCCGTCGATCACGTTGCGGGCTTCCAGTGCCTCGATGGAACCGTTCTCCGCTTCGATAGGACCGTCCTCCGGCACCCTGGTCGAGGCCAGCCGATTGCTGACGAGGGGGAATTCTCTCCGAAGGTCGAAGATGAACTCGTCGACCTCGGCGAGGGTGTGCCGGTCATGGAGGCCGCGCTCAAATTGGTAGCCGAGCAAGGCGCCTAGGCTCTGCCCGCCGCGAATGCCTTCGAGCATCCCGAGCGCGGTGCGAACACGTTCCGAGGTCAGGTTTACCGCCATCGTCTGGCGGTTTGCGGAGCTTGCGTTTGAGACGTAGCCGCTGCGCAGTACGGCCGCCGCGACGGCCTGGTTCAGCGAGGGCGCGTGAACGTAGCCCTGATTGGCGCTGTCACGCTGGAGCGGAGGCTCATCGTTGCTGGTGAAGGCCTCGATGAGGTCCGGGTCCTCGAGTCGCACCGGCGTGAGGACTCTGTTCTCTGGCCGCACCTCTTCGAGCCAAGCGTAAGCGCCCAGGTAGATTCCTTTTGTAGGTTGGGCATCGTCCCGGTCACGCAGGTTGCGCATAGCCGCGAGTTGAAGGTGCACGAGCCCCAGCAACCATGCATCGAGGCGATACGTACAGCAGTCGATGTGCTCGGTGAACGCCCGCTCCAGAAGGGCAGTCGAATGGTCTTTGTTCAACCGTACGAGCGCCTGCACCTGCTCATTCAAGTAGCGTGCCAAGGGCAGGGTCGAAACCGAAGATCCGATGAACTCGCCTACGAGCATCGTTGCGCTTCCCGTGATCGCGGGCTCCGGCTTGTACAGCAGTTGGTACCGGCTTTCGCTGGTCTGCGCCTGCTCCCTGATGTGGATGAACGGCTCGTCTCGCCTGGCCAGCGTTGCTGCTTCCGCGTCTAAGAGACCCACGGACTCGTGCAGGCGCACGCTCACGTCGTGGTAGCCAAGCTGTATCGCGTGACGTAGCATGAGGTAGAGCAGCGCCTGCGGAGGTTTGTCGTCGAGGAACCCTTCCTGGGCATACACCGCATCGAGGGACGTGTTGGCGGCATCGATGAGCCACTGGAGATAGTTATTTCCATCTGCCGTGTAGGCGCGGATTGGTTCGGTCTCTGATAGCGGCTTATCGTCGATGAGCGGACCTTTCAGCAGATTGTGCTTGCCGAAGAAGAATTTGTTCAGGATGTCCGGCACGTCGTTGCCGGTGTAGCCAAGCTCCGCCAGCAGCGCGGTACCGGACCGCTGCAGAGCCGCGAGGAGCGTCGAGGTCATCAAGCCGCCCAGCCCCCCGAGATTTAACCGGTTGTACAGTTGCTGCGCGCTCTCCGCATAGCGCTGCGAGAACTCGACCGACCCGGAATGCAGTCCGACGATATCGAGCAGCGTCTCGTGGGCGTCGCCGGGCTTGCCGGCGAACGAGACTTCCGCGGCCATGTCCTGCCAGTCCGCGTCGATCAGCCGGAGGATCGAGTAGAGCCGGCGCACGTATCGGAGCATCCTGCTCCCGGGCTGGTTCGAGAACTCGAACTCCTCGTCGCGTGGCTCCATCCAACGCATCCGCGACAACGCCGTTGCCGGAAGGATGCCGTAGGGCTGCCTGCCGAGGCGTACCGCCGGTACGGCGCCGCGGCCGATTACAAACCGGTTGAAGAACTCCCGCGTATCCTCTACTGCCTCCGGGCCGAAGACCGGCGCCATCATCGTCTCCATCCAGTAGCCGAGGGTCGCCGGCCACAGGGCCACGTGCATCGCGCGAGCGTTCGCTTGGTCCCTCCCGTCGCTGTGCCGGATCTTCTTCAAGACGGCGCTGTCAATGCCGAGGTACTCCGCCAACCACTGACCGTCCTTCTTGTCGAGCCAGTCGAACTCCTCCTCAAATAGGGCGTCCTCTCGCAGGTCGTCGAAGCTCGCGTCGGAATCGTCGCTGCGGTCAAATCCCGAGCCGCTGGTCTCCGTATTGTTGGTCGGTGTGCCCTGCGGCACCAGGCTGAAGCCGGTGCGGCTGAAGCGATGATGCTCGATGAGCGTTTCGAGTTCGGACTTCGCCGCTGCCTCATCGGCGCTTAGCCGCAGGCCGACCACCAGCACGCGGTCGAATCCCCGCGTCGCCTGCGTCTCGTTCAGGTCGATGCGAAACCCCAGACCGACCTGGACCGCTCGGTCGAAATCTACCATCCACCGCATCTCGTCGGGGACGATGATCTCGCCGTCCTCGTCCTGTCGCAGCTGCTCTTGCTCCGGCGCAGATGGATCTGGGCCGACTATCAGGGGTGAGGGCACCGGGTTGTCGGCCACGACAACCAGGGGTGGACCGCTGCCGGCGTAGCCTAAGAAGACAAACCGGTCCGGTAACATCGTCACCTTAGGAGCGCGAGCCCAGGAATGCTGCTTGATGTCGAGGTCCTCGGTGTTGGGAAACACGACGAACGCCGCGCTCACGTTGACCTGCTCCTTCGTGCGGGGCGCGGTCGGCGTCTTGTCAATGTTTGCGGGCCGGTACTGCGCGACGATCTGCTCGGCACGGTCGGCGCCAACGGCGGTATCCAGCGCCGCGCGAGCCGCATCTTCCTTTGTCTTGTCGCCATCGGCCAGCCAGACCTCGCGCCAAAACCTCGCCGTCCGTTTCTCCTCGGCATCACCCAGCCGTGTCTCGGTAGGGATGGTGAGTATCACATCGTCCGGCAGCGCCTTGGTTGGTTGTTGGGTGAGTTGGGTGATGCTGAGAGGTTTGTAGTTGGAGATGATCCATTCGGCACGGCCGGAACCGTGGCCCGCCACGAGACCGCGCCACGCACCGCGCTCCTGATCCTCGATTCCGCCGGCCTCCCAGATGCCCGTCCAGTAGAGCTTCGCGTTGGCGATCTCGGCCTCCGAGAGCGTTGGCTCGAACGTATCGATAAAGCAATCGTCCGGGTAGATCCGCACCCACAACTGCGGGCGCGACACATCGTCCCCGGGCGTGGTTACGCTCTTGAACCGGGTCTCGAGACGCACCGGCAGCAGCAGAATCGGGAAGTCGTCGTTCATCCGCACGATAGCTTCGTGCGGATCATCCGTCAGCGGCGCGAAATTCTCGAAGATCTCCCCCTCGAAGATTCCAGCCTCAGCCTGCGCGTCCTGCGACTGCTTCAGCGATTCGTTCGCCCGTGCGCGCTCGTCTTCGAGCCTCTCACGCTCCGCCGCGTGCGTCGGGTTTTCGGGGTCGAAGACGCGTTCGAGCGCGGCCTGCTGCGCTTCGATGCGCTTGAGCCGCTCTTTGGCAGCGACGGCGCTGTCGTCGGCCTCATCCTTCTGGGCGCGCGCCCGTCGTAATTGTTGCCTGAGTTCGTCGAATTCAGCCATAGCGCCTCGCTCCGCTTAACTCTTCGGTAGCATCTCGCTGGCGTGCACGGCCACCAGCACCGGGGCCTGGAACAAGACGTATGCCAGGGCCGCCGAGTTCATGTCCTTGTTCCACGAGATGTTCTTATCATCCCGGTATTGCTCGATCTTCTCTTCGTCGTCGCCCGTCGGTATCACGAGCGAGAACGTTGGCGTCGCGTTGTCTATCTGGATGTGGCTGCCCGCGGCTTCGGGCTGGACGTCCTGCCAGGAGAGGTCGTTCCATACGTTGAGTTTCGGCTGCTTCTCGGTATCGAGGCCGAACCGCGGCTCCCCCGGGCGCTCCTTGATGACGAAGAACCAGCCCGGGTCGTCCCTCGGATTCTCCCCGGTGCCTCCTTTTGCCTCCTCTATCTTCAAGTCGAACCCGAAGAAGTAGATGTCCGGATCCACCTTGGCCTCGTACAGGGGAGCGCGCACTTTGTTGCGCGGGAGAGCCTCCTCTTCAGCCCCGGTCAGAGGTTCCAGCCGCCGCTCTTTTGTGTTGTCTATCTCGCCGCTTCTCAGGCAGGGATGCTTCTCTCTGTCGGCTTGTGTACCATCGTCTTTGCGCTGCCAGCAGGCACGATGCGCGTAGATGACCGCGGTGGGATAGCGCTTGAGCAACTCGCCGCAGATCACCAGCACGACCTCCTCTTCACCCCCTTCGTTGTCGCCGTCCTGCTCGCGATTGTCGTGCTGACCCAGCTTCGACGTCGGCAGCCACTTGTGAAGCGGCGGGATATCGCGGAGCTTCTCCTTCAGTTCCGCAGGGTCGAGGTTCTCGTCGGAGTTGAAGAAGCTGCCGACATCCCAGAACTGCCTAAAATAGCTGCCGCGCTGGTCGGTCGGATACTCGCGCCAGAGTAGCTCGCGAGCGAACTCGTGGTTGAGCCCGACCATATATGACTCGATAAACTCCTGGTTGGTCTCCAGCAGGGTGATGCTGTTCTGCTCGATCAGGTTGATATTCGGCAGAAAGAGCTCGGCGGAGATGTTCTTGAGCGGCTCGTACATCGGGGTATCGAACTCGGGATAGGCCATAGCTTCGACGAACTGCTCACCGATCTCGGCGCGGATTCGCTGTGGGAGAGAGATCCCGGTCAGCACGCGCCTGGGGATCGTCTGTTCGGGATCGATCGCCGCGACCACCCCTTGGGCGATATCCGCCAGGTCGAGCTTCTCCTTCGGTTCGATCGCGCCGGCCTCTGAGCTCGCGGCGATCAGCTCATAGGAGTCCTTCAGTGCCTGCTTGAAGCGCACGGCCTCGACGCTGTCGGTGCTCCCAAGGCGCGGCGTGAACCCGGAGCCTAGCTCGGTGATTCTGAAGTCGGGACTGCGGGGAAGTTCATCGACGGATTCGGGCGTCCGGTTCTCCTCGCGTATTCCGTCGGAGGCCCGAACCGCATCCGTCCATCGCGAGATAAGCTGGTAGAGGAAGCCTGCGACGGCTGCCACCGCAACCGCGACCGCCAGCGCAAGCCCGGTGGGCGCGAACAAGAAGACCAGCAGTACGATCACCAGCGCGACGATCAGGGGAACCCACCGCAGCCAGGGATAACGCCGGATCAGATCTATGACCGTAGGTGGAGCGTCCTCTGGCAACAGCTCGTCCGCCACCTCGTTCACCGTCACGACGCCCGGGGGCGTCACCTTGGGCGGTGCGGCGCTGACCTCGCCGTCGTTCACCCGCGAGATCAGGTTGTCCGGCGTAATGCTGTCGTCAAACGGTATTGCCTTCAAGAGGCGGCCCCGCGGACGGATGACCCGACGCAGCGCCGTCGACGTCATCGCCGGCTGGACGAAGCTTTGGCCCAGACGATGATGCACCGTAAACTCGCTGGCGAGCACGCGCTTGTTCAACGGCGCCATCATCAGCAGGGCCTTCTGCTGGTTCGCAACGAGCAGGGGGCGCAGATGCCGGTCGTGCCAGACGAAGGAGACTTCCTTGCCGAACTGCCCCAGGCGGATGCGCTTGTTCGCCTCCAGCACGCGGCCGATCTGCTCCCAGGCCGCGTCCATGTACTTCTCTTGTTGGTCCTGAACGACGCGCGTGCCGAAGCCCGCTCCCACCCGAAACCGCGGATCTACTGATCTCTGCTC
>JACDDJ010000696.1 GCA_013817065.1 Acidobacteriota bacterium | reverse complement strand
TGCGCTGGCGCTCAGCCCGATTATCGAGGCGCAGCTGTTCGGCGTCCGCCCTGTGGACCCGATGACGTACACGGGCGTTGCGCTGGCCCTGACGCTGACGTCCCTCCTCGCCGCGCTGCTGCCGGCACGCCGAGCCATGCGCGTTGACCCCGCACACGCCCTCAGGAATTAGGCCCGCACGTGACGTAGCACGTCGCACCGCACGTCGCACGTAGGACGTAGCACGTCGAACGTTTTTGAGGTTTTTATGGCCAACGTTGTGATGCCGCAGATGGGCGAGTCGATTGCCGAGGGCACGATCGTCCGATGGATCAAGAAGGTCGGCGACTCGGTCGATCGTGACGAGCCGCTGTTCGAGATTTCGACCGACAAGGTCGATGCCGAGATCCCATCGCCGTCAGCGGGCGTCCTGACCGAGATCAAGGTCAAGGAAGGCGAGACCGTTCCGGTCAACAGCGTAGTGGCGATCATCGGCGCGGCGGGCGAGAAGCCCGCGGCGGCAAGTGGCGCCGATGACGGGGCGGGCGCCGCCGACGGCGCGGGCGCCGGCGCGATGCCTGCCGCCGTGGTCGGGCAGGAAGAAACCTCCGCGCCATCGAAGGGCACGGCGGTGGACGACCGGTCCGCGGTTGCCGAGGCGCGTCCGTCCAACGCGGCGGCGCCAGGCGGAACCGCAGGACCTCTCTCAAAGGAGGAGCTGCGGCGTCAGAAGTCCTCGCCGCTCGTCCGCAGGATCGCAAAGGAACACGACGTCGACATCCAGCAGATCCACGGCACAGGCATCAGCGGACGTGTGACGAAGCACGACATCCTTGGCTTCATCGAGTCCGGCGGAGCGGCTGCGGCGGCGTCGAAACAGGGAGCCTCCGCTCAGACGGGTGGCGCGCAGCCCCGGACGATCCCCACACCTGGTCCGGTCTACAAGCCCGGCGAGAACGTTCAGGTCGTGCCGATGAGCGTGATGCGAAAGAAGATCGCCGAGCACATGGTGATGAGCGCGCACACGTCGCCGCACGTCTACTCGGTCTACGAGGTGAACTTCGGGAAGATCACGCAGTTGCGCGACAAGCACAAGGGGGCGTACGAAGCGGCAGGCGCGAAACTCACCTTCACCGGCTTCATCGCGAAGGCCATCGTCGATGCGCTGAGGCAGTTCCCGATGGTCAACGCGTCGATCGACGGCGAGAACATCGTCTATAAGAAGGACATCAACCTCGGGATCGCGGTCGCGCTCGACAACGGGCTCATCGTTCCGGTGATCCGCAACGCGGACGAAAAGAACCTGCTCGGTCTGAGCCGCGGCATCAACGATCTCGCTGTGAGGGCGCGGTCGAAGAAACTCAATCCGGACGAAGTGCAGGGCGGAACGTTCACGATCACCAATCCCGGGATCTTCGGCGCGCTCTACGGTTTGCCGCTGATCAATCAGCCCCAGGTGGCGATCCTCGGCGTAGGCACCATCGAGAAACGTGCAGTAGTGATTGGCGATGCGATCGCCATCCGCCCGATGTGCAACCTGAGCATGGGCTACGACCACCGCCTGATCGACGGCGCCGACGCCGGCCGCTTCCTGTCGTTCGTCAAGGAGCGCCTCGAGAACTTCGACGACGGCTGGCTCTGAGGCAACTACCAAACTCCAACTTCCGCCTACCAAATTCGGAGTGCTGCCCTTAGCCACATTGGTAGTTGGAGGTTGGCCGCTTGGAGGTTGACACCGTGAGAATCCTGGAAGTTCGGCGCCTCGGGGTCATCTCATACACCGAGGGCCTCGAGATCCAGAAGGCGCTCGTCGAGCAGCGTAAGGCGGGAGCGATCCCCGATCAGCTGCTGCTCCTCGAGCATCCCCCTGTCATCACTCTCGGCGTCAAGTCTCGCAACGATCGATCCCACATCATCGCTTCTCCGGATCTTCTGGCGTCGGAAGGCGTCGAGGTCTTCGAGACCGGGCGCGGCGGGGACGTCACCTACCATGGTCCCGGTCAGCTTGTCGGCTATCCCATCATCGATCTCAAACCAGACCGCTGCGACGTCCACCAGTACGTGCGGGATCTCGAAGAGGTGATGATTCGGATGGCCGCGGCTTTCGGCGTGGAGGCCGGGAGGATTCCGGGGCTTACCGGGGCATGGGTTGGCAACGAGAAGCTTGCGGCGATCGGCGTCCGGATCGCCCGATGGGTGACCAGCCACGGCTTTGCCTTCAACGTGAACACCGCCTTGAACCACTTCGATCTGATCGTCCCGTGCGGCATTACCGACAAGGGGATCACATCTCTCGCTAAGCTCGTCGGTAAGGAAATTCCCATGGCAGAGGTCGAAGAGGTGGCCGTGGTTTCGTTCCGTCAAGTCTTTGTGTAACAGCACTTTACAGTCATTGAACAGTGTTCGGAATAAGGGGCCGAAGTAGGGTGTTCTATTGCCTACACGGAGGTTCCTAAATGCGCCAGGCCAATGAAACTGAGTTGATCGGCCGGATGCAGGCAGGGGACGCGACGGCCGTAGCCGAACTTTCGTCGACTTACGGACCGAGAATCCACCAGCTTGCGTTTCGATATCTGAAGAACTGGGAAGATGCCGAGGAAGTTGCCCAGGACGTTCTAATGAAGGTTCACCGGAAGATCGCGCTGTTCCGCGGCGATGCGGCGCTGTCATCGTGGATCTACCGGATTACGTTCAACACGGCGATGTCACGGCTCCGCACCAGCCGCTTCAGCCGTCCGCACGAAGTGCAGGCGATCGACATCGAGACGGAGAACGGCGAGGTCTCGCCGCAGGAGCCGGCGGACTGGTCGTCGCTCGCCGATGACCAGGTGCTGCGCGCGCAGATGCGCACCAGCCTCATCGAAGCGCTGACGCACCTGCCCGAGGTCTATCGGACCCCAGTCATCCTCCGGGACATCCAGGGGTTATCG